>CAIKKO010000128.1 GCA_903828025.1 uncultured Sphingomonadales bacterium | reverse complement strand
CCGCCGGTCGGGCCGTTCTTCAACAATTCCGACCGGTTTGGGCCAAGGCCCGGGGGCTTTCATCGCATGAACGACGCTGTGGTTGACGCTGCACCGGATGCTGGAGCGGAGCGTGCTGCTCCGCCAAAGTCTCCGATGGCCTTGCGCGGCGTCCAAGGCTCGGCCGAGGCCCGCCATGTCGGACCGTTGACGCTGGCAGTCGGCGCGATTGGCGTCGTGTTCGGCGATATCGGCACCAGCCCGCTTTACGCCTTGCGTGATACTTTTGCGGGCCATCATCCGCTCCCGCTCGATCAGCTCCACGTCTACGGCATCGTCAGCCTGATGTTCTGGTCGATGATGCTGATCGTGACGCTCAAATACGTCACCGTGATTATGCGTGCGGACAACAAGGGCTCGGGCGGCAGCCTCGCGCTGCTTGCGCTGATCAACCAGCACACCTCCGGGCGGCGCTGGGGTAAGGGCATCATTCTGCTCGGCGTGCTCGCCACCGCGCTGTTCTACAGCGATTCGATGATCACCCCGGCGGTTTCGGTGATGAGCGCGGTGGAAGGCATCGCGGTGTACAATCCGATGCTGCACCGGCTGGTCGTGCCGCTGGTGGTGGCGATCCTGATCGCCCTGTTCGTGCTGAAAAGCGAGGGCACCGGCTCGACCATCAACTGGGCGTCGAGCTGGGCCGGGCCGTTCATGCTGGTTTATTTCGCGACGATCTCGGTGCTGGGCCTGCTCAGCATCGCGGCCTTTCCGGGGGTGATCTGGGCGCTCTCGCCCTCCTGGGCCTATGCCATGTTCGATGCCGATCCCTGGCACGGCTTTCTCGCGATGGGCACCGCCGTGCTCGCGGTGACGGGCGCGGAGGCGCTCTATGCGGATATGGGCCAGTTCGGGCGCTCGCCGATCCGGGTTTCGTGGCTGGTGCTCGTGCTGCCCGCGCTGGTGTTGAACTATCTGGGGCAGGCCTCGCTGCTGTTGCGCCATCCCGAAGCCATCGGCAGCCCGTTCTATCACCTCGCGCCCCCCGGCTTCGAATGGCCGCTGCTGATCATCGCGACGATGGCCGCCGTGATCGCTTCGAAGGCGGTGATCTCGGGCGCGTTCCTCGTTACGCAGCAGGCGATCCAGCTCGGCTTCATTCCGCGCATGACGATCCGCCACACCTCGGCTTCGGCGGGCCAGATCTATATCCCGGCGATCAACTGGGCGCTGATGATCGCGGTGATCCTGCTCGTGCTCGTGTTCGAGCGTTCGCAGAACCTCACCGCCGCCTATGGCATCGCGGTGACCGGGGCGATGCTGATCGACAATATCCTGCTCGGCGTCGTGCTGTTCAAGCTGTGGCAGTGGAAGCCGGTGTTTGCGCTGCCGCTGCTCGGCCTGTTCTTCGCGATCGACGCGACCTACCTCGGTGCGAACCTCGCCAAGATCCCCGATGGCGGCTGGGTGCCGCTGCTGATGGGCATGGTGATCTTCACGCTGCTCACCACATGGTCGCGCGGGCGGGCGTTGATGCGGCAGAACATGGCCGAAGGCGCGCTGCCGCTCGAGGTGTTCACCAAGTCGGCGCACAGCAGCGCGGCGCGCGTGCCCGGCACCGCCATTTTCATGGCCTCCACGGCGGCGGGCGTGCCGTCGGCGCTGCTCCATAACATCAAGCACAACAAGGTGCTGCACGAGCGCGTGGTGGTGCTGACGGTCCAGATTGCCGACGTGCCGATGGTCGAGCCTGCCGAACGCGCGAGCGTCAAGGATTTCGGGCAGGGCTTCTACCGCCTCACCTTGCGCTTCGGCTTCCTTGAGGAGACCGACGTGCCCGCCGCGCTTGCCAACGTGACGGTGTGCGGCACGCCGTTCAACATGATGCAGACGAGCTTCTTCCTCTCGCGCCAGACGCTGATCCCGGCAGACAAGCCGGGCATGGCGCTGTGGCGCGAGCAGCTGTTTGCGTGGATGCTGCGCAACGCGGCGGATGCAATGGGCTTCTTCCGCCTGCCCACCAACCGCGTGGTGGAACTCGGCAGCCAGATGAGGATCTAGCGGAGTTAGTGCGCCTTTTCCGAAGGCTCGGCCTTCAGCGTATCCTTGGCCTCATGCGCGCCTTGCTTGATCCGCGCGCCCAGCTTGTCGGCGGCTTCCTCGGCCCGGTTTATCGCAGCGCCGGTCTTTTCTGCGCCTTCGCTGGCGGCGTCGTGCACATCGAGTGCGGCGCCCGATATGTCGGTACTGGCGGACGAGGCGGTGTCGGCCGCACTGTCCTTGGTCTTTGCCGAACAGGCTGAAAGCGCGAGAGCGGCGGCGAACGCGGCCAGAGTGACGATACGCATCTTGGGGAACCTCCGTTGCGGGAATGCCTGCCTACAACGCGCAAGGCCGCGCCAGGTTCCCGCCAAACGCAAACGGCGCGGCATCCCCTCGGGACGCCGCGCCGCTTTCGTGCGCGGATGGTCGTTCGATTAGCCGAAGTTGGAAGCGGCCATGCAATAGAGCATCGGGATCGACAGCAGCAGGTTGGTGCGGCTGGCGAACAGGGCGCGCGGAGCGACTGCAGCCTTTTCCCCTGCCGTGGCTTCGACAATGCCGAGGATCTTCTTCTGGGCGGGCCAGATGATGAACCACACGTTGAACGCCATGATGAT
>CAIKKO010000127.1 GCA_903828025.1 uncultured Sphingomonadales bacterium | reverse complement strand
GGCGGCGCAGGCGGCGGCGTCCTCAAGGCTTTCGGCGCTGGTATAGGCGCTTGGCATCATCACGCACCACACTCGCTCCGCCCCCAGCGCATCGACCGCGATGGCCGCGCAGATCGCCGAATCGATCCCGCCCGAAAGGCCCAGAACTACGCCGGGAAACGAGTTGGTGTTCACATAATCGCGCAGCGCCATAACCATCGCGCAGTAAATATCCTCGGGGTGTTCGGCGAGCTCGCAAACCACCCCCGGTTCGCAGCGCCAGCGGTGGCCCGTTCCGGAGGGGACGCGGTTCCACACCGTGTCGACCAGTGCCTCTTGCCAATCGGGCATCTGCACCCACAATGCGCCTTCCGGGCCGACCACGAAGCTCGCCCCGTCGAACACCACTTCGTCCTGCCCGCCCACGCGGTTGACGAAAACGAGGGGAATGCCGGTATCAATCGCGCGGCGCTTGGCCACGCCCTCGATGCGCAGCTCATCCTTGTCGATTTCGTAGGGGCTGCCGTTGACGCAAATGAAGATCTCGGCGCCTTGTTCGGCGAGGTGGCGGCACACGGGCGAGTGCCAGATATCCTCGCAAATCGGCAGGCCGAGCATCACACCCTTGAACAGCACCGGTTCGGGCAGCGGGCCCGGCAGGAAATAGCGCTTCTCGTCAAACGTGCCGTAGTTGGGCAGTTCCACCTTGAAACGCACCGCCGCGACTTTGCCCTGATCGAGCAGCGCCACGCCGTTGTGCAGGGCCCCGTCGCGCACGAAGACCGAGCCGACCAGCATCGCGGGCCCACCATCCGCTGTCGCCGCAGCCAGAGCCTCAAGCGCGATGGCCGCACGTTCGATCAGCGCGGGCTTCAGGATCAGATCCTCGGGCGGATAGCCGATCAGCTGCATCTCGGGAAAGACGATGAGGTCGCTGTCTTCCGCCTGCGAGCGCACGGCGAGCATGGCCGCTGTGTTTGCAGCGAGATCGCCGACTTTCTGGTTGAGCTGGGCGAGGGTGATCGTGAGCGTATCGGCCATGGTGTTTACCTAGGCGGCAAATGCCGCCCTGTTCAAGGGCAACCCTCCGATATCGACCAACGTGCAAAACTGCCTGCGCCTACGTTGCAATGCTGTCATCATGGGCTAAGGCCCAAAAAGCCACCGCCCAGCAGGAGGGACTCGGGGAGCCCATGAAAATCATGTCCGGCAACGGCAATCTGCCGCTGGCCCGCGCCATTGCCGCCTATCTCGAACTGCCGCTGACCGAAGCCTCGGTCCGCCGCTTTGCCGACGAAGAAGTCTTCGTCGAAATCCACGAGAATGTGCGCGGCGAAGACGTGTTCATCGTCCAGTCGACTGGCTATCCGGCCAACGACAACCTGATGGAGCTGCTGATCTGCACCGATGCGCTGCGCCGCGCTTCGGCCCGGCGGATCACGGCGGTCATCCCGTATTTCGGCTATGCCCGGCAGGACCGCAAGCCCGGCCCGCGCACGCCGATCTCGGCCAAGCTTGTCGCGAACCTGATCACCACCGCCGGGGCGGACCGCGTGCTCGCGGTCGATCTCCACGCCGGACAGATCCAGGGCTTCTTCGATATCCCGACCGACAACCTCTTCGCCGCGCCGGTGATGGCCGCCGATATCCAGACGCGGTATGGCGGGCAGGATATGATGGTCGTTTCGCCCGACGTCGGCGGCGTCGTGCGCGCCCGCGCGCTCGCCAAGCGGCTCGACAACGCCCCGCTCGCGATTGTCGACAAGCGGCGTGACCGGCCGGGCCAGAGCGAGGTGATGAACATCATCGGCGACGTGAAGGACCGCATGTGCATCCTGATCGACGACATCATCGATTCGGGCGGCACGCTGTGCAACGCCGCGCAGGCGCTGATGGACGCGGGTGCCAAAGGCGTAGCCGCCTATATCAGCCACGGTGTGCTGTCCGGCGGCGCAGTGGCGCGGGTTGATCGCTCGGCGCTCAAGGAGCTTGTCATCACCGACACGATCCTGCCGACCGAAGCGACGCAGAATTCCAGCCGCATTCGCGTGCTCACGATTGCGCCCTTGATTGGCGAGGCAGTGCGGCGTATCGCTGACGAGAGTTCGGTTTCCAGCCTGTTCGATTGAGTTTCAAGAGGTTCCGGCCCTCTCCCTGACGGGGGAGGGGGTCGGGATACAGCCGAGCCCTAACTGGCGGGTTTTGACAGGCGCGGCGGGGAGGCCCATGAGCACCCGCATGCATTTTGCCCAGTTCGATACCGCCACATTCCTGCAGGATCATTGGCAAAAGCAGCCTGTGCTGATCCGCAATCCGTGGGCAGACTGGGTCAATCCGCTAGAGCCTGATGAACTGGCGGGCCTCGCCTGCGAGGATGCCGGGGTCGAATCCCGCCTCATCACGCGCCGCGCGGATGGGATCGTGCTGGAAAGCGGTCCGTTCCCCGAATCGCGCTTCGCGGCGGCCGAAACCGCGCCGTGGACCCTGCTCGTGCAGGCGGTCGATCACCATGTGCCCGAAGTTGCTGCACTGATCGAGCCGTTCCGCTTCGTGCCCGATTGGCGGATCGACGATGTCATGGTGAGCTACGCCACCGATGGCGGCGGGGTGGGCGCGCATTTCGATCAGTATGATGTGTTCCTCGTGCAAGGACTCGGTCGGCGGCGCTGGCGGGTGGGGCCGCGCTGCGATGCAGCGACTGCGCTGCTGCCGCACGACGATCTGCGCCTGATTGCGGATTTCGAAGCGACTGGCGATTGGGTGCTGGAGCCGGGCGACATTCTCTATGTCCCGCCCGGCTTCGCGCACGACGGGGTGGCGCTGGGCGATGATTGCATGACCTATTCGGTCGGTTTCCGTGCACCTTCGCGCGGCGATCTGGTTGAGGGCTGGAGCGCGCATCTCGCCGATGCCATGGCGGAGGATGATCGCTACACCGACGCCGACCTCGCGCCGCAGGGCAATCCCGGTGAGATTACCGCCCCCGCGCTCGCCCGGCTTCATGCAATGGTTTCGGGGGCCATGGCCGATCAGGCGGCGTTTGCCCGCTGGTTCGGCGCCTACAACAGCCTGCCCAAGTATGCCGAAGCCGATTGGCGGCCAGATGTACCGACCCGGCTGGAGAGCGTGCAGGAGTCGCTGGCCAGCGTGTGCCGCTTCTACGCAATCCGGCCAGCCGTTTCGCCTTCATCCGGCAGGGCGCTGATGCCATCGTGCTGTTCGTGGATGGCGCTGCGTTCGATTGCGCGGGCGGCACGGCTGCACTGGCCGAGCACCTTTGCGCGCAGACGGCGCTGGTACTGGACCCGGTTCACGCCGCATCCGCCCCGGTTGCTGCGCTGATCAAGGCCTTGGTCGATCAGGGCAGCCTTGCGTTCGAGGAAGCGGACTGATGGCGCTCATCCTGTTCAACAAGCCGTTCGGGGTGCTCTGCCAGTTCAGCGAGGAGCCGAACGGACCGCCGCGGCCCACGCTTGCCGCCTATATCGAGCACCCCGGCGTCTATCCCGCCGGGCGGCTCGATCTCGATAGCGAGGGGCTGCTGCTGCTCACCGATGATGGCCGCCTGCAGGCGCGCATTGCCGATCCGCGCTTCAAGATGCCCAAGACCTACCTCGTGCAAGTGGAGGGCGATCCGGACGAGGCCGCGCTCGAACCCCTGCGGCGCGGGGTGCGGCTGAAGGACGGGCCGACCCTTCCGGCGCAAGTCGAGCGCATCAATCCGCCCGAACTCTGGCCCCGCGATCCCCCCGTGCGCTTCCGCAAGAGCGTGCCCGATTGCTGGATCAGCCTCACGATCCACGAAGGGCGCAACCGCCAGGTGCGGCGCATGACCGCCGCCGTGGGCCTGCCCACTCTGCGGCTGGTGCGCTGGCGGATCGGGGACTGGACGTTGGACGGACTGGCAACAGGGCAATGGCGCGAGGCCGATCCGGCTACTGCCAGGGTTTGATCCCGCCGGGCGCGATCCGCGCGATCGTTTCCAGCCGCCGCACTTGCCGGGTCTCCAGCGCCAGCGTCATCAGCGGCTGCGGGGCCTCGACAAACTGGCGCGGGCTCATGCCGAACAAGGCGGTAAACTCGCGGATCAGGTGGCTCTGGTCATAATAGCGCAGCGCGAGTGCTTCGGCCTCCCGCAGGTCGGCCACGCCGCGCAAATGGCTGGCCATATCGAGCGCGCGGGCACGGCGCAGGACTTGCTTGGGCGGCAGGCCGAAATCCCGGCGCACAAGGCGTTCGAGCCGCCGTTGCTCCGAGCCGCAATGCCGTGCGAGCGCCGTCACGGTGGTTTCAGGGTTGGTGAACGCGGCGGCCTCGACACAGGTCGTGACGGGGTCAGGCTCGGCCGCCTGCCGCTCGGTGATCAGCCGGCGCAGCTCGCTTTCCATGGTCAGGCACCAGTCTTCCGGCGATGCGTCCGCCTGAAACTGGCCCATCCAGCGGGCGCTGCTCAGCCCGACGGTTTCCAGCGGGGCCAGCCTGTCGCACAACGTGTCGAGCGAAGGCACGCCCAGCGCGTGGCATGCGCCGGGCCTGAGCGCGAGGCCGACACTGGTAAAGCTGCCGGTCACGGTGATCGGCATGCGCCGGCTGTTCGGGCCGAAGAACAACGCGGCGCGGTCCATCTGCTCGCGGCCAGAGGCGGTCTCGGCCACCCATGATCCGCGCAGCTGGATGCGCAGCATCGCGGTGTCGTTGAGAATTCCGCAGGCGAGGCGATAGTCAGCCGGGGCATCGACGATAGTCACATAGAGCCGACCGATCCACGGGGCGAGGTCCGCTGCCGGTGCGCGGCTGTAGGAAATCGGCTGGCCATCGCGCGTCGCCGCCCCGGCCGAGGCTATCGCGCGGTCCACCGCCGGTTTGCTGCTTTTTGCCATTGCGCGCCCCTAAACTTGGATTTCTTTGGACGATCCCTGCCTTGCGCCCACACCAGACCTCGACCCTAGCTGCCTCCCTGCTGGCCGGTTGTGCGCGATATCACTATCGATAAGCACAAAGCCGCCCGCGCTCCAAGACGGGATTGCACCGCATGTGCTACCTTGGCACAGGCCGCGCTTGACCGGGCCATGCCCGGGAGGCCATTGCGGGGCATGACTGATTTCGACCGCGATATCGCCCTCGCCATGCGCCTTGCCGATGCGGCGGGCGCGGCAATCCGCCCTCATTTTCGCAGCGGCATCACCGCAGACCGCAAGCCGGATGCCTCCCCCGTAACGCTGGCTGATTGCTCGGCCGAAGAGGCCATGCGCGCGATTCTGGCGGCAGAAGCCCCGGCGGACACCGTGATCGGTGAGGAAATGGGCGCGACGCCGGGCACCTCGCGCCGCAGCTGGGTGCTCGATCCGATCGACGGCACCACCGGCTTCCTCGCCGGCCGCCCCCTGTTCGGCACGCTGATCGCGCTGGTGATCGAAGGGTTTCCGGTGCTCGGCGTGATCGACCAACCGATTCTCGGCGAGCGCTGGCTGGGCGTGGTCGGGCGGCCCACTTTGTTCAATGGCAAGCCGGTGCGCACGCGCGCTTGCGCGCTGCTGGCCGACGCCGCGCTCGCGACCACCGGGCCGCACTATTTCGACGATCACGACGGCGCGCACTTCATGGGCCTTGCCGCGCAGACTGATCACAAGCGCATGGTCATGGGCGGCGACTGCTACAACTACGCCATGCTCGCCACCGGCCAGCTCGACGTGGTGTGCGAGGCGAACCTCAAGCTCCACGACTGGGCGGCGCTTGTGCCGGTGGTCGAAGGCGCGGGCGGCACGATGGCTGACTGGAATGGCGAGCCGCTCCACGCCGGGTCCGATGGCCATGTGATTGCGGTGGGCGATCCGGCGCGGCTTGACGATGTGGTCGAAGCGCTGGCTTGCCACCACTGATTGCCGGGCCCGGTGCGATGGACTGGCCGCGGCGGCTGTTTTTCTACGGCACGCTAACCCATGAACACGACAACGCACTGACCCGTCTGATCTTGCCCCGGCTGGGCACCTGGGCACGGCGCGGCTGGGTTCGCGGCACATTGCGACTGATCCCGGACCCCGATGGCGTCTATCCCGTGCTGGTTCCGGGCGCAGGTCGCGTGTGGGGCTGGGCCTATGGCGAATGCCGCCCGGTACCGCGCGCGATGCTGGCTGCGCTGGACGACTGGGAACAGTATGATCCGCAGCGGCCACGGCGCGGCGAGTACCGCCGCGCTGCCGTCATCGTGCACACGCGCGGCGGGCCGGTTCGCGCGCAGGCCTATCTGCCCAACCGCCGCGCGCACCCGGGGCTTGCGCCTGTGCCCGGCGGCGATTTCGCGGCCCATGCCGCCGCGCGCAAGCTTGGCGTGCTGACCGGGTGACGTGTTCGCCCCGGGTTGCAATCGGGCAGCAAAGTGCCTAATTCCTGACCACAGCATCAAGAGTTGGGGATGACGCCCCAACGCCAACCTGCCGGTTTCCGGGCAAGGTGGTGCCTCCGTCAGGGGGGATGTGGCCGGTCCGGCAATCAAACGGAACCAAGGCTACAGGCGTCGTCCCCCAAGATTGTAGTGAGGGGTTACGACCAGTGCCGATCCGGATTGCCGACAATCTTCCCGCCCGCCGCACGCTGGAGGCCGAAGGCGTCATCGTGATGTCCGAGACCGAGGCCGCGCGGCAGGATATCCGCCCGCTGCATATCGCGCTGCTCAATCTGATGCCCGACAAGATCACCACCGAAACGCAGATTGCCCGCGTGCTGGGCGCGACGCCGTTGCAGATCGAGCTCGAGCTGGTGCGGATTTCGGACCATGTGAGCAAGACCACTTTGGCTGGACACATCGCTGCGTTCTACCGGCCGTGGGAGGACGTGCGCGCCGAAAAGTTCGATGGTCTCATCATCACTGGCGCGCCGGTCGAACAGATCGGCTTTGAAGAGGTGACCTACTGGGACGAACTCCGCCGCATTTTCGATTGGTCGCAAACCCATATCCACCGTACGCTCACGCTATGCTGGGGGGCGATGGCCGGACTGCAGCACTTCCACGGCGTGCCCAAGCATGCGCTGGCGGAAAAGGCCTCGGGGATATTCAGCCACACCAACCGCGCGCCCGCCAGCCCGTGGATGCGCGGCTTGCCCGATGCGTTCGATGTGCCCGTTTCGCGCTGGAGCGAAGTGCGCACCGAAGATCTGCCCGCAAATCGCGGCCTGACCGTGCTGGCCGACAGCGCGGAGAGCGGCCTCTGTCTGGTCGATGATCCCGCGCACCGCGCCGTGCACATGCTCAACCATCTGGAATACGACACGCTGACTCTGGCGGGCGAATATGCACGCGATGCCGGGCACTACCTGCCCAAGGGCTACTTCCCCGGCGACGATCCATCGGCTGCCCCGCGCAACACCTGGCGGGGCCACGGCCACCTGTTCTTTGGCAACTGGATCAACGAGACCTATCAGACGACGTCGTTCGATCGGGCCGAGATCGGGGCGGGGTAAGGCGCGGCGCGTTCCCTATTGCTGATGTGTCGTCAGATCGGCGCAGACCCATTCAAGAAAGTGATGGCACGCAGCCGCCTCTGTTTCGAAGTGCCTGCCGCAAAGCTGGGAAATCCATCAGGCATTCGGCCGAATTGCAGCTTCGAGCGCTTGGCGAATGAACCGCTGGTACGACATGCCTTTCGCTGCCGCTGCGGTCTTGACCGCATCGAGCAGGGCTTCTGGGAAGCGCATGTTCACCTGCTTTGATTTTGGTGCAAATTCGAAGCTGTGCGGCTTGAATGCCGCAAGGTTGAACTCTGACAAGTCGGCCTCGTCGACAAAACGCTCGGCTGCTTCGTCAGTGGTCAACTGGGGGAGGGGCTTGTTCATAGTGTTCGATTTCCTTGCGATGCATGTAGCGGGCACTGATCGGGCGGATGAAAGTTTCGTTTCCTCGCACCCGCAGCGTGAAAGCGAGGAATATAAAACGCGGTCCATTCCCTGCACCAATTGCCAGGAACCGGGTTTCCGTCCCTGAGTGGGTGGGGTCCGGTGCAAGGCGGTGGGGGTGCCGAAAGACCGCTTCAATCTCCGCTGCCGAAACGCCATGCTTCCGGCATTTGGCGCTGTTGCCTTCATCCCAATCAAAGCCAGCGATCATTGCTGATATCATCGCGCAATAGCTAGCTGTTTGTATATACGTTTGTCAAGCCAATCCGTCTCTCCTTGCCTTTTGCTCCGTGCGCGACTAACGGGCCGTCCTTCATGCGCACGGTTTTGACGACTCGCCTGGCTATAAGGGCTGCCACGGCGGGTAACACGTGCCGAACACAAGGAGACGAAAATGCCCAAGCTCAAGACCAAGAGCGGTGTGAAGAAACGCTTCAAGATCACCGCTTCCGGCAAAGTTAAGCACGGCGTCGCCGGCAAGCGCCACCGCCTGATCAGCCACAACGCCAAGTACATCCGCCAGAACCGCGGGATGGACGTGATCTCCGACGCCGATGCGAAGGTGATCAAGAAATGGGCGCCCTACGGGCTGAACTGAGGAGCGTTAGACCATGAGCCGTATCAAACGGGGTGTTACCACCCGCGCCAAGCACAAGCGGATTCTCGAGCAGGCAAAGGGCTATCGGGGCCGCCGCAAGAACACCATCCGCGTTGCCCGTCAGGCCGTCGAAAAGGCCGGCCAGTACGCGTACCGCGATCGCAAGATCAAGAAGCGGGAATTCCGCGGTCTGTGGATCCAGCGCATCAACGCGGCTGTCCGCGCCGAAGGCCTGACCTATTCGCAGTTCATCCACGGCACCAAGCTGGCCGGGATCGAACTGGACCGGAAGGCCATGGCCGATCTGGCGATGAACGAGGGCGGTGTGTTCTCGGCCATCATCGCACAGGCCAAGACGGCGCTCGGCAGCGAAGTCGCGGCCTGATCGTCCGATAAAAACGGGCGATCCGATTCGTTCCAATTTGGTGCACGTTTCGGCCGATCTGTCCTGAAAAGTGACGAAAAGCAAAAGGGTGCCGGTCGAAAGATCGGTGCCCTTTTTGCCATTCTGGACGCTTCCCGTCCGCCTCACTACGGTATATGCATGCCGTAACAGGGAAAAGTGGGGCGCGGCGAGTGAGTGGGCAGTGTACCGTCCGGGTACGTTTTTATCAGCCGCCTGCGGCGATGCGCCCCTATTTCACCACGTTCTACATTACCGAAATTGATGCTGGGCCCAATGGGCTCGTGACCGACCATTTGCACCCCGAATGGGCCAATCTGCGGATTGTCGATGGCGTATTCCCCGTGTCCGAAATTCGTGACACCGCGCCCATTGGCGGGATGCGCGGCATCGTTACGGGCCCCACCAGCACGGCGGTGCGCTTCACCACGGGAACGTCGCGGATCTGGGGGATCGGGCTGCTGCCGCTCGGCTGGGCCAAATTCGTCACCGCGCCGGCGCATGGCTTTGCCGATCGCATCTGCGATCCGCTGGCAGAACCCGCGCTGACGCCGCTGCGCGATCTGGTGGATGGCCTGTTCGCGCCGCAGCCCGACGAGGCGGCGGAACTCGAGCGAATCACTCGGCATTTCGCCGATCTGGCCGCGCGTGAAGTGCCGGACGAGGCGCGCATTCGCGCGGTGCACAGTGCGCTGGTCGATCCTGAAGTGGGCCATGTCGCCGCAATGGCCGAAGCAGCAGGCCTTGCCTCGCATACGCTAGAGCGCCTCTGCCGCCGCCACTTCGGCTTTCCGCCCAGCGTGCTGCTGCGCCGCCAGCGCTTCATGCGCAGCCTCTCGCATTACATGCTCGATCCCACGCTGACCTGGATCGGGGCCATCGATTCACACTATCACGATCAGGCGCAGTTCGTGCGCGACTTCCACCGCTTCATGGGCATGAGCCCGCGCGCTTATACCGCGCTGCCGCACCCGGTGCTCGCTGGTGTCATGCGTGCGCGCATGGAGGCGGCCGGCGCGCCGGTACAGGCGCTCCACGTTCCGACCAGCGGATAAACGCGCGCCTTGGAATCCGCGCCGTTTGGCGCTAGCGGCGGGGCCGATGGAACAGCTAGACCCCACACTCGCCGCAATCGCGGCTGCCGATACGTCCGAAGCCGTCGAGGCGATCCGCGTCGCCGCGCTGGGCAAGCAGGGCTGGGTCTCGGCCTTGCTCAAGTCGCTCGGCGGCATGACGCCCGAGGAGCGCACCAGCACGGGCCCCAAGATCCACGCTGCGCGTGAGGCGGTCACCGCCGCGCTCGCCGCGCGCAGGGATGCGCTTGAGGGCGCCGCGCTTGAAGCCCGGCTCGCTGCCGAAACCGCCGACCTTTCGCTGCCTGCGCCCGAAACCCCGCGCGGCTCGGTCCATCCGGTCAGCCAGGTGATGGACGAGCTGGCCGAAATCTTCGCCGACATGGGCTTTGCCGTTTCCACCGGGCCGGAGATCGAGGACGACTGGCACAATTTCACCGCGCTCAACATGCCCGAAACCCACCCGGCGCGGGCGATGCACGATACGTTCTACTTCCCGGACAAGGATGCGGCAGGCCGCTCCATGCTGCTGCGCACGCACACGTCGCCAGTGCAGATCCGCACCATGCTCAGCCAGGGCGCGCCCTTGCGGATCATCGCGCCGGGCCGGGTCTACCGCTCGGACAGTGATGCCACGCATACCCCGATGTTCCACCAGATCGAGGGCCTCGTGATCGACAAGGGCATCCACCTCGGCCACCTCAAGTGGACCTTGGAAACCTTCCTCAAGGCGTTCTTCGAGCGCGAAGATATCGTCTTGCGCCTGCGCCCGAGCTACTTCCCCTTCACTGAGCCTTCGGTCGAAGTCGATGTTGGCTACACGCTCATCAATGGCAAGCGCGTGGTCGGCGGCAGCGGCGATGCTGCGAACGGCGGCTGGATGGAAGTGCTGGGCTCGGGCATGGTCAATCGCAAGGTCATCGAATTCGGCGGGCTTGATCCCGATGAATGGCAGGGCTTCGCCTTCGGCACCGGCGTCGACCGCCTTGCGATGCTCAAATACGGCATGGACGATCTGCGCGCCTTCTTTGATGGCGATGCGCGCTGGCTGGGTCACTATGGCTTCGGCGCGCTCGATGTACCGACCCTTTCCGGCGGCGTTGGCGTTCCTTGGGGAGTACGCGCGTGAAGTTCTCGCTCTCGTGGTTGAAGTCGGTCCTCGATACCAAGGCCGACACGCGCCAGATCGCCGAGAAGCTGACCGCGCTCGGGCTCGAAATAGAAGGGGTCGAGGATAGTTCGGCCGCGCTCAAGAGCTTCCGCGTCGCCCGCGTGCTCACGGCGGACAAGCACCCGCAGGCGGATAAGCTGCAAGTGCTCTCGGTCGATCTGGGGGATGGGACGCCGCTGCAGGTCGTGTGCGGCGCGCCCAATGCCCGCGCAGGGCTGGTCGGCGTGCTCGGTGTGCCCGGCGCGGTGGTGCCTGCCAATGGCATGACCTTGAAAGTCGCGGCGGTCCGGGGCGTCGAATCGAACGGCATGATGTGCTCGACGCGCGAACTTGGTCTTGGCGAGGAGCACGACGGCATTATCGAGCTGCCCGCCGATGCGCCCATCGGCACCAGCTTTGCCGATTATCTGGGTTCCGATCCGGTGTTCGATGTGGCGATCACGCCCAACCGGCCCGATTGCATGGGCGTTCACGGCATAGCGCGCGATCTCGCGGCAGCGGGCCTTGGTGTGCTTCAGCCGATCACCGCCGCGCCTGTCTCCGGCAGCTTCGCTTGCCCGGTGGCCGTGCGCACCGACGATCCCGATGGATGCCCCGCCTTCTATGGCCGCGTCATTCGCGGCGTGAAGAATGGCCCCAGCCCGCACTGGCTGCAGGACCGGCTCAAGAGCGCGGGCCAGCGCCCGATCTCGGCGCTGGTTGATATCACCAACTACGTCATGCTCGGCTATGGCCGCCCGGCGCACGCCTATGACCTGGCAAAGCTCTCCGGTGCCGTCGTGGCCCGCAAGGCGTGGGAGGGCGAGAGCTGCCTCGCGCTCAACGGCAAGGAATACGCGCTCCAGCCGTGGATGACGGTGATCGCGGATGACAGCGGCGTGCACGATATCGCCGGGATCATGGGCGGCGAGCATTCGGGCTGCAGCGAGACAACCACCGACGTCCTCCTCGAAGTCGCCTACTTCACGCCCGCCAACATCGCCCGCACGGGCCAAGCCCTCGCGCTCACGTCCGATGCACGCGGCCGGTTCGAGCGCGGGGTTGACCCGGCATTCCTCGATACCGGCATGGACTTGCTCACCAGCCTGATCCTCGAGATCTGCGGCGGCGAGGCGAGCGAGGTGATCCGCGCCGGCGAGCCTCCGCTCGCGCGCAAGAGCATCGCCTATGATCCGGCGCTGGCGGGCAATCTCGGCGGGATCGAGGTCGCCAATGGCGAGCAGAAGCGGATTCTTGCGGCGCTTGGGTTCGAAGTGGCTGAGGATTTGGCCAAGAACTGGAATGTGACAGTCCCGACATGGCGGCCGGATATCGACGGCCCGGCGGATATCGTCGAGGAAGTGATCCGCGTCCACGGGCTCGATGCCGTGCCCTCAACGCCGCTGCCCCGCGCAGATGGCGTCGCCAAGCCGACCGCGACTCCGGCGCAGATGCTCGAACGCCGCGTGCGCCGGGCTGCTGCTGCGCGCGGGCTGAACGAGGCGGTGACATGGTCGTTCCTGCCCGAAGCGGAGGCGGCGCACTTCGCCGACGGGCGTGAAAGCCTGTGGAGCCTTGCCAACCCCATTTCCGAAGACCTCAAGGTCATGCGGCCCTCGCTGCTGCCGGGGCTGCTTTCCGCCGCGCAGCGCAATCTCCATCGCGGTGCGACCTCGGTCCGTTTGTTCGAGATCGGCCGTCGCTATTTGCGCGGGGAGGGCGGCGCAAGCGACGAGACGCTGAGCCTCGCGGTCGTGCTCGCCGGGGACCGCGCGCCGCGCGGCTGGGCAAGCGGCAAGGCGCAAGCCTTCGATGCTTACGATGCCAAGGCCGAAGCGCTCGCGCTGCTTGCCGAAGCGGGCGCGCCGGTGGAGAACTTGCAGGTGATGGGTGAGGCCGGGAGCCAGTTCCATCCCGGCCAGTCTGCCACTTTGCGGCTCGGGCCCAAAACGGTGCTGGCGCGCTTTGGCATGCTGCATCCATCGACCGCCAAGGCGTTTGATCTGACCGGACCGGTCGCGGTGGTCGAACTGTTCCTCCAGCGCATCCCCGCGAAAAAGGGCGCTGCCACGTTCGCCCGCCCGCACTTCGCGCCGCCGCCGCTGCAGGCGGTGACGCGCGATTTCGCGTTCCTCGTGCCCGCCGCGCTGCCTGCGGGTGATTTGCTGCGCACGCTGCGCGGGGCGGACAAGGCCAACATCGTCGCGGCCCGCGTGTTCGATGATTTCCGGGGGGCGGGCGTGCCGGAGGGCCACAAGTCGCTGGCGGTGGAGATCACCTTGCAGCCGGTCGAGAAGAGCTACGATGAAGCCGCGCTGAAGGCGATCACCGACAAAGTCGTGGCTGCCGGAGCCAAGCTGGGCGGGGTTCTGCGCGGCTAGGCAGCTTATTTCGGAACAGTGTCGTCGGTCGGTTCGCCAAATTTGCGATTGTCGGCACCGCCGTCCTGCGTTGTCGGCCATTGCCCCTTTGCTTCGTCGTCATAGGCGCGCTGCATGGTGTCGCGGCTGGCCTTGTCAGAGGCGGCGGCATCATTGCCGAACGTCTTGCTCAAGCGCGGCAGATTGGCGAGCGTGGCCGCCATCATCGGTCCATAGGTTCGCGTCAGGTCGAAATGGCGCTGGCCGAGCGCTGAGTCGACCTGCTCTGCGGCAATGGCCCGGTAAAACGCGGCGATGCTGGGATTGGCGGCAAGGCCCTTGGCGACGGCCTCGTGCCGGATACCCTCCGGCGGGGCAACATCGGTCCAGACGCGGGTGGATTGATCCCCCGGCGCGATCTGCGCGACCAGCCGGAGCAATTCGTGGTCATTCTCGTCAAGGATGACCCAGACAACGCTGTTGTCGCCTTTTTGCAGGGTCATGTTGTCGGCCGCGGACCTGCCAAACGGCATCAGCGGCGCTTCGCTCGCCCGCAGCCGGCTCATCACTTCGGAAGATGGCAGGGGGTACGACGTTCCGAGCTGCGAACAGCCCGCTACCGCGACAAGAGCGGGGGCCAGAGCCCACCAGGCGATGATCCTGCGCATGGCTCAGTTGGCTCCGGCCGGGTCCATCGGCTCGCCGAATTTGGAGCCGGTGTCTTGCGCGGCATCAGCATCGTGATCGGCGAGGGTTTGCTCGGTGTCCTTGCCCGGATCGTCGTCGACCGAGAAGTGCAGTCCGCCTTCCAGTCCTGCGCGCTGGACGTCGCATACCCCGTCACTGGAAGGCTGTCCGGCAATGCGTGCCACGTCATAAGGGCGCTGCTCCATGGCGGCATCAACCAATTCCTGCAGCGCCGGGCGCAGCGGCTGGTGCAGGACCGGGCGGGGCACGAAGTAGTCGCCGTCATAGACCTCCTTGCCTTTTGCGCCGCCCTTGGGATCGACGGGAATTTCGAAGCTGGCTTGCGTCTTTGCCTGCGCTTCGGCCAGGTGGATGGTGAATTTCAGCGCCTGTTGGCCGCTGCTTTCGACTCGCCAGGTTATGCTATGCGTCGCGTCGTCCGGCTGGGCGTGGAAGTGGATCAGCACCCCGCACTGGCGGGCGAGCCGGAATCCGTCGATGTCGGCCTTGGCGAGCCGGGCATAG
>CAIKKO010000126.1 GCA_903828025.1 uncultured Sphingomonadales bacterium | reverse complement strand
GGATAGCCCCCACCCCAACCCCTCCCCTGAAGGGGAGGGGCAAAACCGCTCAGCCTGCTTCCGCCTCATCCTTCAGCCGCGCCGCCAGCACCGCGATCTCGGCGGGCTCCAGCAGCCACGTCCGCGTGGCGCGGCCTGCGCGGTGAACCGGAACGGTTAGCAGCAGCCGCGCATTCTCGCGCGCATGGGGCTTGTAGAGCGCGAAGTGCATCGCGCATTCGCGGATCGTGCCGATGATCGGCACGCGGCCTTCCAGATCAATCATCGTGGCGCTCTGATCCCACGGGATATCCGCAACCGTCGCGCCCATGGTCAAACGTCCAGATTGGCCACATTCAAGGCATTTTCCTGAATGAAATCGCGGCGCGGCTCGACCACGTCGCCCATCAGGCGGGTGAAGATTTCGTCGGTCACGTCGGCGTCTTCCATCTTGACCTGCAGCAGCGAGCGCTGGCCCGGATCGAGCGTGGTTTCCCAAAGCTGATCGGCGTTCATCTCACCCAGACCCTTGTAGCGCGAGATCGCGAGGCCCTTGCGCCCGGTGGCGAGCACTTGCGCGAGCAGCTCCGAAGGCCGCGTGATCCCGGCGCTTTCCTTGGCGGCGGGGCGGACGGGCGCGGCGGCGGCGGCTGCCGCTTCGCCCTCCTGCTCCTCGGCCACCACTTCGGGCTCAGGCTCGGCCGCCGCTGCGCCGGTGCGCACCAGCCGCGCGGGGACGGCATAGACATCGGCGTGTTCGCCCGCGAGCCGCGCCAGCTTGCGCGCTTCGGCGCTGGAGAGGAACCCGGCCTCGATCGGGTGCTGGTCGGTCACCCCGCGCCACACGCGCTGGATCGAGTAGCCGCCCTCGGCGCTGACCACCGCGATCCAGCGCGCCTCACGGTCGCCCCGGTCGAGCCAGCGCACGCTGGCGGCCAGCGCCGCTTCGCGCGCGGGTGCGGTCATTTCCGGCTCCAGCGCGCCCGCCAAGGCCAGCGCCTCGATGATCGCGGGATCGTAGCGCTTGGGCACGAAGGCCATCAGGTTGCGCATGCGCAGCGCGTGTTCGACAAGGCCTGCCAAGTCCGCCCCGCCGCGCGCGCCGCCCGATGTTTCGAGCACGCGGCCCGCGAGTCCGGCTTCCACGAGATAGCGATCGAGCGCCGGGCCGTCCTTGAGGTAAACCTCGCTGCGGCCCTTGGCGACTTTGTAGAGCGGCGGCTGCGCGATGAAGAGGTGCCCGCCGCGAATGATTTCGGGCATCTGGCGGTGGAAGAAGGTGAGCAGCAAAGTGCGGATATGCGCGCCGTCGACGTCGGCGTCGGTCATGATCACGATCTTGTGGTAGCGCAGCTTGGCGAGATTGAACTCATCGCGAATGCCGGTGCCCATCGCCTGAATGAGGGTGCCGACTTCCTTCGAGCCGATGATCCGGTCAAACCGCGCGCGCTCCACATTCAGGATCTTGCCCTTCAGCGGCAGGATCGCCTGAAAGTGCCGATCGCGCCCCTGCTTGGCCGAACCGCCCGCCGAATCGCCCTCGACCAGAAACAGTTCGCACTTGGCGGGATCGCGCTCCTGGCAATCGGCGAGCTTGCCGGGAAGGCTGGCGATATCCATCGCGCCCTTGCGCCGGGTCAGCTCGCGCGCCTTCTTGGCGGCTTCGCGCGCGGCGGCGGCGTCGATCACTTTCTGGATGACGGCGCGGGCATGCGCGGGGTTGTCCTCGAGCCATTCGCTCATCTTGTCGGCCATCAGGCTTTCGAGCGGCTGGCGCACTTCGGAGCTGACCAGCTTGTCCTTGGTCTGGCTGG
>CAIKKO010000125.1 GCA_903828025.1 uncultured Sphingomonadales bacterium | reverse complement strand
TAGACCGCGCCGCCCGCGCAAGGCCCCATGATCAGCGAAAGCTGCGGCACCACGCCCGAAGCCAGCACATTGCGCTGGAAGATCTCGGCATAGCCGCCAAGGCTGGCGACGCCTTCCTGAATGCGCGCGCCGCCGCTGTCGTTAATGCCGATCACCGGCGCGCCGACTTTCAGCGCGGTGTCCATGATCTTGCAGATCTTCATCGCGTGGCGCTCAGACACTGCGCCGCCGAACACGGTGAAATCCTGCGAAAACACATAGACCAGCCGCCCATTGATCGTGCCCGAACCGGTGACCACGCCGTCACCCGGAATGGTCTGCTCGGGCATGCCGAAGTCCACGCAGTTATGCTCGACGTATGCGTCGGTTTCTTCGAAGCTGTGCTCGTCGAGCAGGATTTCAAGCCGCTCGCGCGCGGTCAGCTTGCCTTTGGCGTGCTGCGCATCAATGCGGCGCTGGCCGCCGCCCATGTGGGCCGCCGCGCGGCGCTTTTCCATTTCGGCGATATTGGCTGACATGCAGTAGGCCCCGGATTCAGGAAAGGATGGCTTGCGCGGATGCCGCATCGCAGCAGGGCTGTCCAATGTAATTATGCAAAGTTGCAAAGCCTGACTTTGCAAATTAGGTTATCAGGAATGTCCAACCGCCGACTCTTTGCAGGCCCCGCCCTGCGCGCGCTTCGCCAGCGGCGCGGCCTTCGCCAGACCGAGATGGCAGGCACGCTCGGCATCAGCGCCTCCTATCTCTCGCAGCTCGAAACCGACGAGCGCCACCTGACCCCCGCGCTAGGCGACGCCCTGCGCGCGGCCTTTCCCATCGACTGGGCCGATCTCGAACCCGCCGATGGCGACCGCATGGCCGAAGCCCTGCGCGAGGCGCTCGCCGATCCCGAGCTTTCCGGAGGCATCCCCGGCGAACAGATCGAGCGCCTCGCGCGCCAGTTCCCCGCCTTCGTCGAGCGCTTCGTGGCGCTTCACGGGCTCTACGCGCGCAGCCGCCAGCGGCTCGAAATGGTGGACGAGGGCATTGGCCTGCCCGGCAACATCGGCAGCGGCCGCCTGCCGTGGGAGGAAGCGCGCGACTGGTTCCACGCCGCCAACAACTATGTCGACCAGATCGACCGCGACGCGGAAGCGCTCGCGGAAACAATCGCCGGAGACGAGGCCACCCCTCGCATCCGGACCATGCAGCAATGGCTGCGGCGCGAGGGCGTGACCATAGAATGGAAAGGCGGCGGCCCCTTGCGCCGGTTCGATGCCGCAACCCGCCACTTGCAGCTCGATTCCGCGCAGCCCAACGAATCGAGCCGCTTCCAACTCGCCTATCAGGTCGCCGCGCTCGCGCTTTCCGGCCAGATCGCACAGATCGTCGCCGCCGCGCCCTTGCAGACCGAGGCCGCGCGCCATCTCCTCACGGTCGGCCTCGGCAACTATGCCGCCGGCGCGCTGCTCATGCCCTACGAGCGCTTCCGCAGCGCCGCGCGCACCTTGCGCCACGATATCGACCGGCTGCGCCAGCTGTTCCACACCAGCTTCGAACAGTGCTGCCACCGCCTCTCCACGCTGCAACGCCCGCAAGCGCGCGGCATTCCGGTGTTCTTCGCGCGAGTCGACATGGCGGGCAACATCACCAAGCGCCACTCCGCCACGCGCCTGCAATTCGGCCGCTTCGGCGGCGCGTGCCCCCTGTGGATCGTCCACGAAGCGGTCGCGATCCCCGACCGCATCCACGTGCAATTGGCCGAAATGCCCGACGGCATCCGCTACGTCTCGATCGCGAAGGGCCTCGTGAAACCCAGCGGCAGCTACTACCGCCAGCCCCGCCGCTACGCCGTGGTGCTGGGCTGCGAAGCCGCGCTGGCGGACGAGTTCGTCTATGCCGACGGGTTGAATTTGAAGAGCGACGACGCCGTCACCCGCATTGGCATCAGCTGCCGCATCTGCCCACGCACGGCCTGCGACCAGCGCGCCTTCCCGCCCAGCGACAAGGCTATCGATGTGGACCCGAGCCAGCGGGACCTGGTGCCGTATCGGATCGTGGAGGGATAGCCGCTACCCCTCCGTCAGCGCTGCGCGCTGCCACCTCCCCTTCCAGGGGAGGATCGGGCCAAGGTGGTGTCAGTTCAACTCGCTTGGCTTGAACCAGAACGCTACAAAAAATCCTCCCCTTCAAGGGGAGGGGGACCATGCAAAGCATGGTGGAGGGGTAACGCCAATGATCCACGGCCCAAAGGAAACCCAACGCAAAGCCGCCGCCCAGCGCAAGGCCATGTCGCTCCCCGAAGTGCTCCTGTGGCGAGAGCTTCGCCTCCGCCCCGAAGGCCTGAAATTCCGCCGCCAGCACCCAGCCGGGCGCTACATCCTCGATTTCTTCTGCGCGCAGGCCAAGCTGGCCGTCGAAATCGAAGGCCACGCCCACGACACCGGCGACCGCCCCGAACACGACCGCATCCGCACCCTCTGGCTGGAAAACCAAGGCCTGCGCGTCCTGCGCATCCCCGCCACCGAAGTGCTGAAAGACGCAACCTCGGTAGCAACCGCCATCGCCCATTACGCCCACCACGGCTGGCCCCAAAATACTCCCCTGCAAGGGGAGGGGGACCGCCCGAAGGGTGGTGGAGGGGTAACCCCACACGCCGCGCCAGCCCGCTAAAGCCGCGCCAAACCGCTACCCCTCCGTCAGCGCTGCGCGCTGCCACCTCCCCTTTCAGGGGAGGATCGAAATACGAAAAAAGGCCGGAGGTTTCCCCCCGGCCCTTCCTTATCCCAAAGGCGGAAAAACCTCAGCCCTTCAGCACTTCCGCCAGCGTCTCGCCCAGCAAGCTCGGCGACGGCGAAACGCGGATGCCCGCCGCTTCCATTGCGGCGATCTTGCTTTCGGCATCGCCCTTGCCGCCCGAGACGATCGCGCCGGCGTGGCCCATGCGGCGGCCC
>CAIKKO010000124.1 GCA_903828025.1 uncultured Sphingomonadales bacterium | reverse complement strand
GCCATCCGCGACGGTGAAGGCAACGGTGTCTTCCTCGGCGCGGTCGGCGGGCTTGGCGGTGGGGGTCTGGTCGGTCACGGATAGTCCTCTCGGTGGGGATGAAGCTGTTATGAGTTATGCCATATAACATTCAGCGAGTCGGCGCAACGCCGCCGCGCCAAGCCGCCTGAAACCGGCCCTTGCCGGGCCGCATGTCCAGCCAGCAGCAAAAACCTGCCCCAAAGTGCAATGCCTCCGTCACGTCGCACTGCAGTGCCGTTCGCATACGAATGCAGCAGTTGAAAATTATGCAAATTTTGCGCTCTTAAATCGCTTGCAATCGCCATTTTGGGCCAATGAATTGCAATTACTGCAATTGCATAATCATGTTTCGCACTTGCGAAAGAATCGGTCGGCGAGCACAACGATGAGGCCTTTCAGGCATCCTCTCCCAAACTTTCAAAGGGCCATCCGGCAACGGGTGGCCCCTTTTTTTGGTTTGGGTTTTGTCCCCACTTTCGCCATTCCCGCGAAGGCGGGAAACCAGCTGCAACGTCTGTGATCAAGCAAACCGTTGCGGTTGCGGTGCGGTCACTGGATTCCCGCCTTAGCGGGAATGACAAAGGTGATTTGGGAACCGTTGGGTGTCTGCGTCCCCTCACCCATGCGGCAAAATCACCGTCCGCCCGATCACCCGCCGCTCGCGCATGGCCAGATAGGCCTCGCGCCAATCGGCCAGCGGCACGGCGGAATGGACATGCGGGCGGATGCGGCCCTCGCCCGCCAGCTTGAGGATCGCCGCCACGTCCTCGCGCCCATGCTCGGGAAAGCGCCGCCCATATTCGCCCGCGCGTACGCCGACGACCGAGAAGCCCTTGATCAGCGGAATGTTGGTGCGCACTTCGGCAATGCGCCCGCCGGCAAAGCCGACGACCAGCAGGCGGCCGCCGAACGCGGTATAGCGGCACGCCTCGTCAAACACATCGCCGCCCACCGGATCATAAACGAGATCGGCCCCGCGCCCGCCCGTCAGCGCCAATATCTCGTCGCGCAGCCCGGTCGGCCCCGCCAAGACATGATCGGGCGCATAGAGCCGCGCAATTGCCGCGCGCTTCTCCGCGCTTGAAGCGACCGCGATCACCCTGAGCCCCAGCGCCTTGCCCAGATCGACCGCCGCCAGCCCCACGCCGCCCGCCGCGCCGTGGACCACCAGCGTCTCCCCCGCCTCGGCCCGGCCCAGCCGTGCGATGGCGGTCCATGCGGTGATATAGGCCGCGCGCAGGCTCGCGCCTTCGGCAAACCCCATGCCGTCCGGCAGCGGCAGCAGCGCTGCATCGGCAAAGGCCCCGTATTGCATCGCCGAGCCGGTGATCGTGGCGATGACCACGCGGTCACCCGGCGTCCACCGGCTCCCCTCCCCCGCCGCGATCACTTCGCCGGCGGCCTCCATTCCGGGCACGAACGGCAGCGGGGGCTTGGCCTGATACAGCCCCTCGGTCATCAGCAGATCGGGAAAGCCCAGCGCCGCCGCCTCGATCCGCACGAGCGCTTGCCCCGGCCCGGCCTGCGGCATGGGCCGCTCGGCCAGCGCAAGGCCCGCAAGATCGGGGGCAAGCGCCTGAACCTCAAGCGCGCGCATCATCGGTGTCTGGCTCATTGGCGCATATCCTCCCGGCGCGAGCGATGCCGTATCGGCCGCGCCCCGTCCAGACCGCTCGTAAGGCCTGACCGGCTTCAGTTCCCCGATGCGCGGATGGCCATGGCTGCAGCCGCCGCGCGGGTTTCCACGCCCAGCTTTTCGAAAATGCGCTCGAGGTGCTTCTGCACCGTGCGCGGGCTGACGGTGAGCACTTCGCTGATATCGGCGTTGGACTTGCCGTAGCTGATCCACAGCAGCACTTCAGCCTCGCGCCCGGTCAGCTTCAAGCGTTCCTGCAGGCGCGCGGCATCCTCGCGCGGGTTGATTTCGGTCAGCCGGATCAGCGCCTCGTTATCATGGTGCCAGGCGATCAGTGCCAGTTCGAGCGCACCTTCGGCAGCCTCCAGCCGCGCAGTGGCCCCGGTCCCCTCACCGCGCCCCAGCAGGCGCTCGACCGCCTGACGCAGCCCATCGGGCAGCAGCGGATCGCTGCGGCTCCAACCGGGCGCGAAACGGGTCATCGCGCGCTGCGCCAGCGGTGTGCACCACAGCAGGCCCCCGCGCGAATCGACCGCCATCATGTGGCGGCCCGTGGCATCGAGGCTGGCTGCGCTCGCTCTGGCTGCGCGCGCCTGGCCAAGGTGAAGCCGCACCCGCGCGAGCAGTTCATCCACGTTCACCGGCTTGCGCACATAATCCACCCCGCCCGCGGCAAACCCTTCGACCACGTGCGCGTCGTCGGTCAGCCCGGTCATGAAGATCACCGGGAGCGCCGCCGTGGCCGGGTCCGCCTTGATCGCCAGCGTGGTCGCAAAGCCGTCCATGCCGGGCATGACCGCGTCCATCAGCACCAGATCGGGGCGCATCTGGTAGGAGGCGGCATGGCCGAGCAGATCGAGCGCCGCCGCGCCCGAAGTGGCCACCAGCACAGTCAGCCCGGCGTTTTCCAGCGTGTCGGTGATAAGGCGCAAGGTATCGGGCTGGTCATCGACCACGAGCACGGTATCGCGCAGCGGCGGGGCAGCGGTCATGTCAGAGCCCCTCAAGCTGGCGCGTCATCGCGGCCAGATCGAACCGGTCGAGGCTGGCATAAAGCGCCGCGACCAGTGCGCGCGCATCGGGCGCGGCGGCCTCAAGCGCGCGGATTTCTGCCTCAATGCCGCGCACATGGCCGATCCTGAGCATGCCGCGCAGCCGCTCGACCGGCGCGCGTGCGGCCTCGGGCAAATCGGAGGTGGAGGCGGCACCACCAGCTTGCGGACCGGCGGCCACCGCTTCGGCAGGTTCCGCGTATGTCCAGGTCAGACCAAGCTGATCGCCCACTGCATCGACCAGCGCGCCGATTTCGATGGGCTTGACCAGAAACAGGTCGTGCGGGGTTTCGCCGCCTGCGGGTCCGGCGCGTTCGTGCGCGTTCCCCGAAAGCATCACGATGCGCGGCTCCGGACTCTGCCCATCGCCGCCCAGCGCGCGCAAATCGGCCGCGATGTCCCAGCCCGAGCGGCCCGGCATCGCGATATCGAGCAGCACCAGATCAAACCGCCTCGCCGCATGCAGCGCCAGCGCGGCCGCGCCATCGGTGGCGGTGGCGACATCGAAGCCCAGCCCGCCCAGCACTTCGTGAACGAACGCCAGCTGCTGCACATCGTCGTCCATCACCAGCACGCGGCACCGCATCCCCTCGTAGCCGATGATCCGCCGTTCGCGCGCCGCAGCCTCGTGGTGTCCGGCCACCGCCGCCAGCATCAGCCGCACCCGGAACACCGCGCCCGCACCGGGCGCGCTCTCCAGCGCGATATCACCGCCGAGCACGTGGACGATCGCCCGCGTGATCGCGAGGCCAAGCCCGCTGCCCTCCGACCCGCGCGCCGCTTCGGCGCCGCGTTCGAACGGGGTGAAGATATGCTCGTGGCTGGCTGACGGAATGCCCGGCCCGGTATCGCGCACCTCGATAGTGGCGATCTCGCTGGCGTAGCCAAATACCACCACGACCTCGCCACTGTGGGTATATTTGATCGCATTGGCCACCAGATTGATGATCACCTGCCGCAGCCGCTTCTGGTCGGCGCGGACGAATTCGGGCAGGAGCCCGCGCGTCTCGACACGGAACGCGAGGCCCTTGGCGGCGGCCTGCGGTTCGAACAGGCGCGCGATATGATCCAGAAACGCGGGCATGCGCACCACATCGCGCGCCACGCGCATCGCGCCCTGCTCGGCCATCGCGATATCGAGCAGCCCTTCGACCAGATCGTTAAGGTATTCGGTGCTGCGGCGGATGATCCGCGCCGCATCGCGCGGCGAGACGGCGGTCTCGCGCTCCATCAGTTGGGCGTAGCCATAGATCGCGTTGAGCGGCGAGCGCAGTTCGTGGCAGACGGTGGCGAGATAGAGGCCCTTGGCCGCGCTGGCGGCTTCGGCCGCCTCCTTCGCGCGGATCAGCCCGGCGCGCGCCGGATCGTCATGCGGTTGGGCTTGCCGAGCCGAATTGACCCAGCCCAGCCCCGCGAGCGCGACAATCGCAGCAATCGCCAGCGCCGTGATCGGGGTGCAGTATTGCGGCAAGACCTGTAAGGCCAGCACAGCCGCAATCGCCCCGGCAGCAAGCAGGACCAGCGCAAGCGCAACGCCGGGATGGCGCCGTGCAGAACCCATCCCCAACGCTGATGTCATCGCAGTTATGGCCCGGCCCTGCGCGCTGCTAGCAAATCAGTGCGTTTCGGCATAATGCACCGCAATCAACCGATACTCAAGCCCGCCTGCCGCAGCGCATCATGGCCCTAAGGGGCGATCAGATCACCTGATCGCGCTGCAGCCGCTGGATCAACCGCTCAGCCACCGAATGGCGGATCGCGCGGCCTTCGCGCAACTTGGTCCAGGTGTTGAGGCTGATGCCGAAGCGGTTCTGGATTTCGTCCGGCTTCTGGCAGCTGATCGCCGAACGCATCGCGGCCACCACGTCTGCAGGAACGCCGCTCATTCGTTGCTCGCGCATGGAACTCCCTTGAAAATCGACTGAAACTCTATCCCTCCACTTTATGCTGCACCGCAAGATGGCCCATACGTCATTTGTCGTATGGCGCTGCAGCCTGCGCCGCGCATTGGCTAAAGGGCTTGGCCGCAGCGGTTCCGCGTGACGGGCGGCACGGGGTCGACTATGAGGCGCGGGCGGGGGGGAAGATCGCAACTGCCGGAGTTACTGACCACCATGGCTGCTTCCATTTCCCCCGTCGATATCCGCTACAACGATGTCCGCTACAACACTGGCGCCCGCGCCCTGCACTGGACGCTCGCCGTCCTGATCCTGTTCAACCTGTTCACCGGCATGTTCGGCGAATCGCTGGAGAAGGTCTGGGTCTCGATGCCGCTGCACAAGGCGACCGGGCTCCTGATCCTCGTGCTCTCGCTTGTCCGGCTCGGCTGGCGGCTGACCCATGTGCCGCCGCCCTTCCCTTCCGCAATGCAGCCCGTGCTGCGGCGCTTTGCCGCGTTCACGCACGGCGCGTTCTATCTGCTGATGATCGCGGTGCCCGTCACCGGCTGGATTTTCACCTCGGCAGGCAAATGGCCGCTTTCGGTCTACGGCCTGTTCGACTGGCCCAAGCTGGCGCTGACCAGGACATGCCGATCGTCGGTGCGGCGCACACGGCGCACGAGATTCTGGGTTATGGATTTGGCGCGCTGGTGGTGCTGCATGTCTGCGCCGCGCTGTTTCACCACTTCGAGCTCAAGGACGGGACGCTGCGCCGGATGGTGTGACTGTGCGCCATGCTCTGCAATCGTATTCCTAAGCTATGGCGGGAGCGGCTTCGCGCATCATAATGCCGCTAAAACAACGCCATATGCGCAAATCCTGAGAACGGGCAGCGACAATCGGCGCGTGGCCGCTTGCCGCAGCCGCTGCGAGTGGCTTAGGCTGCCTCTTCACGACCCGGGAGGGGCCGGACAAGATCAGGTTCGCAGGGGCGAGGAAGCGCAAAACCGCCCTCGCCCCGCGCGCCCAGCAGGTGGAGTAGTTCCGTGAGCCTCGACGAAGCAGTTGATGCTAAGGCCGATCAGGCCCTTGCGCCCACCAAGCCGACTGGCATGGACGCCCATATCCTCGACGTGCTGCACCACCGCGTGGGCAAGGACGTGCATTCCGCCACCCCGCACGATTGGTTCACCGCCACCGTGCTTGCGCTGCGCGACAAAGTCATCGACCAGTGGATGGACTCGACCCACCGCACCTATGAAGCGGCGGGCAAGCGGGTCTATTACCTCAGCCTCGAATTCCTGATCGGCCGGCTGCTGCGCGATGCGCTTTCGAACATGGGCCTGACGCGCGAGATGGAGAAGGCGCTGCGCTCCTACGGCCTCGACCTTTCGGTGATCGAGGATCTGGAGCCCGATGCGGCGCTCGGCAACGGCGGCCTGGGGCGGCTGGCGGCGTGTTTCATGGAGAGCCTCGCCAGCCTCGATATCCCGGCTTACGGCTACGGCATCCGCTATGTGAACGGCATGTTCCGCCAGCGCATCGACGATGGCTGGCAGGTCGAGCTGCCCGAAACCTGGCTGAGCCACGGCAACCCCTGGGAATTTGACCGGCGCGAGAGCGCGTACCGGATCGGCTTCGGCGGCGAAGTGGTCGATCAGGGCGACGGCGTCGCGTGGCTGCCCGCCGAACAGGTCGAGGCCACAGCGGTCGATACGCCTGTCGTCGGCTGGCGCGGCAAGCGGGTCAACACGCTG
>CAIKKO010000123.1 GCA_903828025.1 uncultured Sphingomonadales bacterium | reverse complement strand
TTCTTCTGCGGCATGATCGAGCTGCCGGTCGAAAGGCTGTCCGGCAGCGTCACGAAGCCGAAGGGCTGGCTCGCCCAGATCACGAATTCTTCGGCAAGGCGCGACAAGTGCAGCGAACACTGGGCCGCCGCCATCAGGAAATCGAGCGCGAAATCGCGGTCCGAGACCGAGTCGAGGCTGTTCGCGGTCGGCCCGTCAAAGCCCAGCGCCGCCGCCGTTGCCGAGCGGTCGATGGGAAAGCCCGTCCCCGCCAGCGCGGCTGCACCCAGCGGGCACTGGTTCATCCGCGCGCGCGCATCGACCAGCCGCGAACGGTCGCGCTGGATCATCTCGTAATAGGCCATCAGGTGATGCCCCAAGGTAACGGGCTGTGCTGTCTGGAGGTGCGTGAAGCCGGGCATGATGCTCGCGGCATGCTCGCCCGCGCGGGAAACGAGCGCGACTTGCAGCGCCTGCAGCGCCGCCCCGGTCTGGTCGACGGTGTCGCGGACCCAGAGCCGGAAATCGGTCGCCACCTGATCGTTGCGGCTGCGCGCCGTGTGGAGCCGCCCTGCCGCCGCGCCGATCAGGTCCGCAAGGCGGCTTTCGGTGGTCATGTGGATGTCTTCGAGATCCCAGTTCTCGGGAACCCCGTTGGCCTCATACTCGGCGGCGACCTGATCCAGCCCGCCGGAAATCAGCGCCGCATCCTCCGCCGTCACGATCCCTTGCGCGCCCAGCATGGCCACATGGGCCTTTGACGCGGCGATATCCTGCCGCCAAAGGGCCTTGTCGAAGGGAATCGAGGCGTTGATTTCGCGCATAACGGCCGAAGGGCCCGCCGCGAAGCGCCCGCCCCACATCTGGTTGGAGCCTGAAGTGCCGCTCATGTTGCTGCGTCCGCCTGCTTTCGTGATGATGCCCGTGGCCCTCTTCGCAATGGGCCTGCTTGGCGGCTGCGATAGGCAAACCCCGGCCGCGGTGCAACCGCAGAGCACAGCCTCCGCTGCCGCAGCTCCGGAGGAAGGGCAAGGCCCGTTCAACGGCACGCTCGATATCGCCAATCGCGGTTCGGCGATGCCCGATTTCACCTTCACCGATCCCTCGGGCGCCAGGCTGCGCACGCTGGACCTGAAAGGCAAGCCGGTGCTGATCAACCTCTGGGCGACATGGTGCGGCCCTTGCGTGCTCGAAATGCCCACGCTCGATGCGCTTGCCGCCAGCCATGCGGACAAGCTCAAGGTCGTGACGATCTCGCAGGATATCGGGCAGGCCGAGGCGGTCGGCGCGTTCTTCAAGGAGCGCAAGCTTACCCACCTCGCCCCGTGGCTCGATCCCGACAACGCGATGAGCCAGCATTACAACACCGGCGTGCTGCCCACCACGGTGCTCTATGATGCTGAGGGCCGCGAAGTGTGGCGCATGATCGGCTCGCACGATTGGTCCGGCCCGCGCACCGACGCAATGCTGGCGGATACTTTGCACTGAGGCCCTGCGGCTGACCCGTTAGCAACAATTCTGCAACGCGGAGGCCATAATCACCGTTCTTTGCCGCCCTTGGGAACGCGGGCGCTGCATTGCGACCTGCGGACCATCTCACCCATGACAATGCTCCCCTCCACCCCCGGCCCCTCTGCGCCGACTCCGGCTGCCATCGCCGCACTGGTCCAAGCCGCCCGCACAATGCCGCGCGAGGCGTTTTTGCTGCAGGCCGCGCGGTTCAACGCCGCGTTCCCGCGCGACTTCACCGCGCAAGACTTGCTGGGCGCGCTCTATGCGGGCCTCGGCCGGTTCGATCTGGCCGAACCCGCATTCCGAACCGCCCTCGTCGCGCGGCCCGATGCGCACGCGACCCGGCTGGTCCACGGGGTTACGCTTCACGAGCTCGGCCGCCACGAAGAGGCCTGCCGCGCTCTGGCTCCGCTTGCGGGCATGGCTGAGGCTGAGCTGTATCTCGGCCTTGCGCTACAGGGGCTTGAGCGGTTTGACGAAGCGGTCGGCCATTTGCAGATCGCTGTCCGGCAAGAGCCCGGCAATGTCCGCGCGCTCAACAATCTCGGGGCCTGCCTGATGGCGCTGCGCCGCTATGAGGAGGCGGAAACCGCGCTGCAGCAGGCGCTGCAACTGGCGCCCGCGCACGAGGAGGCCATGCTCAACCTCGCAGACGTGTGGATCGCATATGGTGAGCCGCAGCGCAGTCTTGCGCTGGTCCGGCACCACCTCAAGCGTGCGCCCCGCAACCCCGATTTCCACGCCAAGCAGGGTGACGCGCTCTTGCGCGGTGGCGCACCGGGCGAGGCACTGGCGGCTTATGAGCAGGCGCTGGCGCTCGCGCCGGACCGGGCGGACCTGCACGCCGCACTGGCCGAAGCCTGGCACGGCCTTGGGGATTTGAACGAAGCGTTGCCGCTCTACGCACAGGCTATCGCGCTTGAGCCTGACAACGCCCGGTTCCATGCCGATCACGGCGTCGCGCTTGAGGAAGCAGGGCAGCGGCTGGACGCCATTGCGGCCCTTTCCCGATCGCTTGCGTTGGACCCAAATGACGATTTCGTCCGCGCGCGGCTCCATGGCTGCAAAATGCATGTCTGCGACTGGAGTACGTTTGACGAAACGGCGCAGCATCTCGCCGCGCTCGGCACCGGCGACACGCCGGTCTCGCCCTTCGCCCTGATCACGATAGATACCGATCCGGCGCAGCAATTGGTCCGCGCGCGCTGCCATGCCCGCAAATATGCGGCGATTCGCCCGGCCCCTCTCGCGGTACCGCCGGCCGCTGATGGCCGAATCCGCATTGGCTATTTCTCTGCCGATTTCCATCAGCACGCCACGATGCTGCTGATGTCTGGGCTGTTCCGATTGCACGACCGCTCGCGCTTTGCCGTGACGGCCTATAGTTTCGGCCCGCCAAGCGACGATGCCATGCGCACCGCCCTGATTGGCGATGTTGAACGCTTCGTCGATGTGCGCACGCTGGACAACGCCGCAATCGTTGCCTTGGCACGCGCCGACGGGCTCGATATCGCAGTCGATCTCAAGGGCTATACTAAGCACAACCGCACCGAGCTGTTTGCGCACCGTCTGGCTCCGGTTCAGGTCAATTGGCTGGGTTTTCCCGGAACATGCGGCACCGCCTTCCACGATTACCTGATCGGTGACCGGGTGCTGACCCCGCTGGAGGCGCAGCAGCACTACAGCGAACGGCTCATCTGCCTGCCGGACAGCTACCAGTGCAATGACGACACCCGCCCCATCGCCGACTGGACCCCGACCCGCACCGAGCTGGGTCTGCCCGAGCAGGGCTTCGTGTTTTGCTCGTTCAACAACCTCTACAAAATCACGCCGGACATTTTCGCGATCTGGGTCCGCTTGCTCCAGGCCGTTCCGGATGCGGTGCTATGGCTGCTGCGCTCAAACCCCGAAGCGGAAGCCCATTTGCGTGCGGCAACCATCGCGATGGGCCTTGATGACGCGCGCCTTGTCTTTGCCGAACGCGAGCCCAATCCGCGCCACCTCGCCCGCATGGCCTCTGCCGACCTGTTCCTCGATACCTACCCCTGCAACGCGCATACCACCGCCAGCGATGCACTCTGGGCAGGACTGCCGCTGATAACGCTCCGGGGCGAAACATTCGCTTCGCGGGTGGCCGCCAGCCTGCTCCATGCGGTGGATTTGCCTGAACTGGTCACAAGCAGCGCAGCCGAATACGAAGCCCTGGCGCTCGCGCTCGCGCAGGATCGACAGCGGCTAGGCAATGTCCGCGCGCGGCTGGCGCACAATCGCACGCACAGTGCGTTGTACGATACTGCGCGCTTCACCCGCAATCTGGAGACTGCTTACGCGATGGCTTTCGATCGCCATGCCGCCGGCCTGCCACCCGCTGATCTGGTCGTGCCCGATGCCGGGCCTCAGCGCGGCGACAAGGCCCTTTGCGGTTAGGTTCCGGCATGCAGCAGGCTCATGCGCGCTCGCGCGCTTTGCGGTGCCATCAACCGGCCGCCGCCAGAATTCCGCGAAGCTGCGCCGCAAGGGCCGGATCATCCCCGCTCGCGGCCACGGCCTGCCGCGCCATCACGCCAGCCTCCTCGCGCCGCAGGGCCTTCCACAAGAGCCGGGCCGTCAAGGCCAGCGCGGGCGGATGATCGGGCACCGCGCGGCCCAGCGCTTCGAGCACCGCCAGCGCCACCGCGCCCTCCCCGCGCTTCACCAGCGTGCGCGCGAGCGTGAGGGCGGCCCACACATCGCGCGGATCGAGCCGCACCATCACCTCCAGCGTGGCGCAAGCCGCCGCCAGATCGCCGGTGGCCAGCGCGATCCGCGCGCAGCGTTCTAGCAGGCG
>CAIKKO010000122.1 GCA_903828025.1 uncultured Sphingomonadales bacterium | reverse complement strand
CGAAGCTCAGCCGGTCGAGCAAGTCGGGGCGGAAGCGGCCTTCTTCGGCCATGCGCGGCAGGTTCTCGTTCGTCGCCGCCACGATCCGCACGTCGACCATGATCGGCTTGTTCGCGCCGATCCGCGCCACTTCGCCATATTCGACCGCGCGCAGCAGCCGCTCCTGCGCGCCCATCGAGAGCGTGCCGAGTTCATCGAGAAACAGCGTGCCCTTGTCCGCTTCCTCGAAACGCCCGGCCCGCGCCCGCGTTGCGCCGGTAAACGCCCCCGCTTCGTGGCCGAACAGTTCCGCCTCGATCAAGGTTTCGGGCAGCGCCGCGCAGTTCATCGTGACGAGCGGTTCCTGCCAGCGGGTGGAGAGGCGGTGGAGGCGTTCGGCGATCAGTTCCTTGCCGGTGCCGCGCTCGCCGATCACCAAGACCGGGCGGCGCATTGGCGCGGCGCGGCTGGCGCGCTCCACCGCATCGAGAAACGCCCCCGATTGGCCGATGAACTGGACTTCGCGGTCCATGCTGTGCCCCCACGTGTGAACTTGTCCCAACCTCTAGCAGAAAATCCCAAGCATGGGCAATATTTGCCACATTGCGAAAGGTGTCCACTCGGAGAAATGGCCGATTTCCGCCAGTTTCAGCATTTGGCACACCCTATGCAAAGCATGGGGCAGCACCCCAACGGGGCCATTCAGGAGACACCCGATGTACACCGCCCGCTTCTTCTCGACCAAGCTTGGCCAGGCCGCTCTGATCAGCATCGCCGCGATGGCTGCGCTGAATGTCGCGGTGTTGACGCACCCGGTTGCCGTTGGCGCGCCGCAAGTCCTCGCCTCCAGCGCTGCCGTCACTGGCGAGCTCGCCTGATGAACGCCGACACCCCCGTGCGGCCCCCGGCCCCGGGGGCGCAGCGCGCTTCTCGTTTCGAAATCGAGCTTGGCGCGCTACGTCAGCCTCATCCCAAACCGGATTCGGCCAGCCAGCCGTCATCCGCGCCTTTCACCACCCCATATTCCGCCGGAGCCAATCTGATGGGCATCTTTTCCCGCACCCGCGACATTATCGCCGCCAATTTCAATGATCTGCTCGAAAAGGCGGATGATCCGGCCAAGATGATCCGCATGATCATCATGGAGATGGAGGAAACGCTGGTCGAAGTGCGCGCCTCTGCCGCCCGCACCATCGCCGATCAGAAGGAAATGGCCCGCCATGTGGCGAAGCTTGACCGGCTGCAGGCCGATTGGGCGGACAAGGCGCAGCTTGCGCTGTCCAAGGGGCGTGAGGATCTGGCCCGCGCCGCGCTGGTCGAAAAGAACAAGGCGGCTGACATGGGCGCGCAGCTGCGCTCCGAAATCACCGTGCTCGACGATTCGATGCGCGCGTACGAGATCGACATCGAAAAGCTGCAGACGCGCCTGCGCGAAGCCCGCAGCCGCCAGACCGCGATCGCCGCGCGCCTCGAAAGCGCCGAGAACCGCGTTCGTCTGCGCACTTTGATGACCAGCGAACGCGTGGACGAGGCGCTCGCGCGCTTCGACCAGCTCGAACGCCGGGTCGACTATGCCGAAGGCCGCGCCGATGCGCTGAGCCTTGCAGGCAGCGGCCAGCCCAATCTGGCGGACGAGATCGCCGCACTCGCCGGGCAGGACAAAGTCGACGAGGAACTCGAAGCCATGAAGCGCGCGCTCGGCAGCGAAAAGAAGGAGGGCTGAGCCATGGACCCGGATCTCGTCGTTCCGCTCTTCGGCATTCTTGCGGTGTTCGTCGGCCTGCCGTGGGTCGTGCTCCACTATGTCACGCGCTGGAAGACCGCCGCCACGCTTACCACCGGCGACGAGGCGCTGCTCGACGAACTGTACCAGCTCGCCCGCCGCCTCGATGAACGGATGGACACGGTCGAACGGCTGGTCGCCGCCGACAACCCCGAATTCCGCCCCGCGCGCGTCCTGCCGGACCGCGACGTGGACAACCAGAAGCTGCGCGAGCTGGACCGCATGCTCGCCGAACAGAAAGGGACTTCGAAGTGAGCCCGTCCGACCACTATCCGCAGCGCACCCGCTTCTACCGGGACAAGGTCAACGGCAAGTTCATGGGCGTTTGCGCCGGGATTGCCGATTACACCGGGATCGACGTGCTCTGGGTGCGGATCGCCTTCCTCGTGCTCGCCTTCTCGATGGGCTGGCCGTTCCTGATCTACTTCGCCTTCGGCTTCCTCGCCGACAAGAAGCCCGCCCGGCTCTATGCCGATCAGGCCGAGCAGAAGTTCTGGCAGGGCGTGCGCCAATCGCCCGCCCGCACGGCGCGCGAAGTGCGCAGCAGCTTCCGCGATATCGACCGCCGCCTCGCCGAGGTTGAACAGTTCTATGTCTCGGGCAATCCGCGCCTCTCCGCCGAAATCGAGAAGCTGCGCTAGGCCCAAGCCTTCCCAGGGGGGAACCACCGATGAATGCCGAAACACTGGCGCTGCTGATCCCGATCATCGCGCTGATGATCCCGATCCTTGCGATCTGGACTGTCCACCAGCGCAAGATCGAGGAAATCCGCGCCGGGGCGCTTAGCGAGAGCAACGCCCAAGCCGCCGCCCGCGCGCAGGCCCTCGAAGAACGGGTCCGCATTCTCGAGGCGATTGTCACCGACAAGAGCTACGATGTCGCCGCCCAGATCGAGGCGCTGCGTGCGCCCGCCACCTCGGACAATCGGAGCACCAAGCAATGAGCCCCGAAGATACCATGGCCTTTGCGGCCCTGATGATCGGCCTTGCCATCGTGATCGGCGTGCTGGCCGATGTCTACAAGCGCCGCCTCGCGTTCAAGGAGCGCGCGCTCGAGCTTGCCAGCCGCGACAATGCCGACAAGGCCGCGCACTTCGCCGCGCAGGCCCAGCGGCTGGAGCAGCGGGTGCGCGTGCTCGAACGCATCGCCACCGACCGGGAGGGCCAGCAGGCCGCCGACCTTGCCGAACAGATCGAGGACTTGCGCGGCACTGCGGTCAACTGACCGCACCCGCCATTCCATCAACGGAGTTTCCATGAGCTTCTGGACCGCCACCCACTCGCCGATTTGCGCGATGCTGTCACCGCGCCGCAGGCCAACCCCGCGCTCGAACGCGAAGTGATCGACCTGCGCAAACGCATCGAAGTGCTCGAACGGATCATCACCGACGAGCGCGACACCCGCCGCCTCGCGCAGGATATCGAAGCCCTGCGCGACCATTGAACCAAAGGAGGAAGCCCCGATGTCCTTCGAAACCGTCGCCATAATGGCTGCTGCAGCACTGATCGGCCTCGTGATTCTGGCGCACACGTTGCTGCGCGCGTGGAACGGCTGGCTCGATCTCAAGCGCGCCGAACTCGCACGCGGGGGTGACAATCCCACTGGCCACGCCCTCGGCATGATCGACCTCAGCGATCTCAAGGAACGCCTGCGCAAACTGGAAGCCATCGCGGCGGGGGTGGATCTGTAGCGAAAGAACCCCTCCGACCCGCCTTCGGCGGCCCACTTCCCCATTTTGGCGAAGCCCAAATGGGGAAGTGGCAGCGCGAAGCGCAGGCGGAGGGGTCCCAAAAATCCCTCTCCCCGCCGCCGCGCGATCCGCTATGGCACCCCCATGAGCAAACTCGACGACATCCTCGAAGAATATGAATTCCTCGACGCGGACGAACGCTACCGTCTGCTGATCGAACTCGGCCGTGCGCTGGAGCCCATGCCCGATGCGCTGAAAACCGACGCCACGCTGGTGCGCGGCTGTTCGGCCAGTGTGTGGGTCTACCCAACGCCTGCGGGCGAAAAGCTGCACTTTCTGGCGGACAGCAACGCCGCGATCACCAAGGGCATCGTCGCGCTGGTTCTCGCCGCAGTGCAGGATCAGCCCGCGCAAGTGGTCGCCGATACCGATATCGCCGCGCTGCTCGCCCCGTTCGATCTCAAAAACCAGCTTTCGTCCAACCGCACGCAGGGTGTGCCCAACATGATCGCCCTCGTGCGCGAACACGCCGCGCGGATGGCTGCAGGCTGACGATCCAAGGGGCGGGCAGCCTCAGTCCGCCGCGTCGCGCACCACGGCGATGCCCGCCTCGCGCTGCTTCTTGAGCTGCTGCTTGAGCCAGGCCGGATCGAGCGCGATGATGAAGCCGAAGCTGACCCCGCCTTCCTTGCCGATGGTCGCGTGGTGCAGCTTGTGTGCTTGCACGATGCGCTTGGCATAGCCCCGGCGCGGCACCCAGCGGAACCAGCGTTGGTGAATCAGGCCGTCGTGGATCAGCGTATAGATGGCGCCATAGACCATGATGCCAAGGCCGATCCACGTGGCTGGCCACCAGGCGTGCGTGCCCAGCACCAGCGGGCTGCCGATCACGAAAGCGCTGATCGACATGGCTGCGCCGACCACGGCGTAAAGGTCGTTGCGCTCGAAAAAGCTGTCGTGCGGTTCATGATGATCGCGGTGCCAGCCCCAGCCGAAGCCGTGCATCACATATTTGTGGCCGCTCCAGGCCACCGCTTCCATGGCCCAGACCGTGGCGAACAGGATGAGAAATGCTGTCATGACCGCCCCATAGCCCATTCGCGCCGCGCTTGCGAGCCTCTCGCCCCTTGGGCCATGGCCGGAACCCGGCGACCCTGATCGAACCTGACAGGACGTTCAGAAAGCGTTCATGCCCGAAATGAAAAGACCCTGTCCAACAGCAGTTCGCGACCGGTTTGGACAAATACTGGCGAATCGTTTTCGAACTGCAATGTATTGGTCATAAGAATGGCCACTAGCGGAGGGCATGATGGAAATCGCAGCGGGTACCGAGGACGTGACGATCGATCCGATCGCAACGGATCATGTCGTCATTTCGACCGATCCTGTCGAGCTCCAGCCGATTGCGCTGGTTGAGCCCCAACCTTCTGATCCGGCGCCTGCCGATCCCGCGCCGACCGATCCCGCGCCGACTGATCCCGCGCCGACTGATGCGCAAACCCTGTTCCATCCGATGAATATTGCGGCGATCGAGCCTGTCGTGATCAGCGATCCGGCTCCCGCTGATACGGCGCATACCGATGTCGCTCCGACAGATAGCGCGCCGGCCGATGTGCATGCCGCGGACGGAACTGCCGAAATCGCGGTGATCGACCCCGCTGTGCACAGCGATCCGGCTCCCAGTGATGCAGCTCCCAGTGATGCAGCTCCCAGTGATGCAGCTCCCAGTGATGCAGCCCCCAGTGATGCAGCTCCCAGCGATCCGGTTCCCACGGACTCGGGTGCGGCCGATGCAGGCTCCACCGATCTGCCGCCCGGCGCGGAAACCTTCGGCGGCCCAGTAGATGTGGTCGCGGTCGATCCCATTGTCGTCGACAAGGGTGTCGTCGATCCGGGCGCAGTCGATACGGGTTCGGGCGACTCTGGTACT
>CAIKKO010000121.1 GCA_903828025.1 uncultured Sphingomonadales bacterium | reverse complement strand
GCCCGATCCTGCACCCTATGACGCGCTGCTGGCTGGAAGCGCCAATGTGTTCCGGCTGGGCGGTGCAGGGCTGGCACGCCTTGCCGCGCTGCCGGTTCATGCGGTGGGCGCGGTAACGGCGGAGGCGGCGCGCGGCGCGGGCTTTGCCGTGGCGCAGACCGGCGAGGGCGGATTGCAGCCGCTGGTCGCCGCATTGCCGCCGGGGCGCTATCTGCGGCTTGCCGGAGAGAAGCGCGTGCCGCTGGCAATGCCCGACGGCGTGGCGGTGGACGACATTGTCGTTTATGCCGCGCGCGGCATGCCGATGCCCCCCGCGCTCGTCGCTGCACTGGCCAAACCCGCCGTGGTGCTGCTCCATTCTGGCGAGGCGGCGCAGCACTTCGCCGCAGAATCAGCCCGCCTTGGCGTCAGACGGGACCACCTCCCGCTCGCCTGCCTTGCGCCGCGAATCGGGGCAATGGCGGGCCCGGACTGGCAAAGCATTGAAATCGCGACAACCCGCAGTGACCACGCAGTGCTGGCACTCGCCGGGCAAATGTGCGAAAGAGTGTCACTTAGAGGACACTGACAACTGAAAAATGATCCGATGCAGGATATGACCTTTGGCTCGCCACTGGCTCTCCAGCGTGCCCGATCCGGGCGCGGGCGAGGTGTGCTTGTCTTCCTGTTGATCCTCGCCGCGCTCGGCGGCGGCGCGTGGTACGGCTGGCAGAGCGGCTGGCTCAAGGTCAGCATCGCGAACGACCTGATCACGCCGGAACCATCGCCGACTGCGGTGATATCGCAGGCCGCCGCCGTTACGTCCGCCAATCTCGCCGCCACCGATGCCGCGCTGGCCGCCGCGGCCGCCAAAGTCTCCGCGCTCGAACAGCGGCTCGCCGAACTCAACCAGCAGGCGGCGGGCGCCGCCGGGCAGGCCGGACAGGCCGAAGCGCTGCTCGTGGCCTTCGCCGCGCGCCGCGCGATCGAGCGCGGGCAGCCGCTCGGCTATCTCGAAACCCAGCTGCGCGTGCGCTTTGGCAACACCCAGCCCGTCGCGGTCGACCGGGTTATCAGCGCGGCGCAGAAACCCGTGACGCTCGCCATGCTCGGCGAAAGCTTCGAACGGCTCAGTCCGCAGCTCATCGGCGGAGCCAAAGGTGAAGGCACCTGGGACTGGCTGGCGCGGGAAATGAGCGAAATGTTCGTGATCCGCCATGCCGACATGCCCTCCCCCGCCCCCGAAAGCCGCGCGGTGCGTGTGCGTGAGGCGCTTGCCGGGGGCCGCATTGATATGGCGATTGCCGAAGTGGACCGCATGCCGGGCAAGGACGCCGCGACCGAATGGCTCGCCCACGCCCGCGATTTCGCGCTGACCGAACACGCGCTCGATCAGCTTGAAACGGCTGCGCTTTCGTTTCCGGTGACGCCGCAAGTGGTCAAGCCCGCGGCGCCTGCCCCCGCTCCGTCCACCAGCGCGGCAGCCCCGGCCCAGAATCAGCCCGCGAGCCAGTCACCCGTAAGCCAGCCACCCGTGCACCAGCCCGCCGCCTGACCGCGCCCGGTCACGCCTGCAGCAGGCTCGGCAACGTCCCGCTCATCCCGCGCGCCTCGTCCATGAAGAAGCGCTTGAGCGTGGGCAGGCGCTGCACCCCCGCCATGCCCAACCGCCGGATCGCCGAGGGCAGCTTGCCGGGTACGCCGAACAGCCGCGTCAGCACATCGGTCGCCGCCGAAACCATGAAGGTATCCGCCGCGCGCCAGCGTTCGTAGCGCGCGAGCACCTGCGCGTCCCCCGGATCAAGCCCGAGGCGCATCCCGTCGGTCAGCACTTCGACCAGCGCCGCGACATCGCGCAGCCCCACATTCAGCCCCTGCCCGGCAATCGGGTGCATGCCATGCGCGGCATCGCCGACGAGCGCGAGGCGCTGCGCCACCATGCGCGCGGTGTGGTGGAAATTGAGCGGCCATGATGTGCGCGCGCCGGTCAGCGTCAGCGCGCCGAACATGCCCCCCATCCGCTCCTGCACCGCGCTCAGAAACGCACCCTCGGGCAATGCCAGCACACCCGCCGCATCGGCTTCGGCCAAGGTCCAGACCAGCGCCGAGCGGTGCCGCCCTTCCGCGTCATCGAGCAAGGGCAGCAGCGCGAAAGGCCCGGCGGGGTAGAAAATTTCCCACGCGACATTGCCGTGCGGCTTTTCATGCGCGAGGCCCGCGATCACCGCGCGGTGGCCATATTTCCAGCGCGCCGGGGTGAAGCCCGCCTCATCGCGCGTGGGGGAAGCGCGGCCTTCCGCGCCCACCAGCAGCCGCCCGGTCAGGCTTCGGCCATCGGCGAGCGTCACCGCCACGCCGTGATCGCCGCGCTCGCGCGTCATCACTTGCGCGTTGGGCAGGAAGGTGATCGCGCGTTCCTTTGCCGCCGCGGCATACATCGCGATGCGCAAATCTCGGTTGGCGAACATGCGGCCCAATGTGCCGTCCTCCGCCCCCGGCTGGAAATCTATCCGCCCGGGCTTGAGGCCATCGGTCACCGCGATTTTGGCGATGGGGCAGCCCAAAGGCTCCAGCGCTTCGGTCAGGCCGAGATGGGTGTAGAGGTTCCAGCTCGCGGTCGAAATGGCCGAGGCGCGGCCATCGAAGCCTTCGGCGGTCTGCGCCGCAGGATCGGAATTGTCGGCCACCACGCTGGTGATCCCGGCGCGGGCGAGGCCGATGGCGAGGGTCATGCCCACCAGCCCGCCGCCCAGAATGACGACTTCGGCGTTGATTAGGGCGCTCACACTCTCGCTCATTTCGCGGCTCCGCAAGTATCATCCGGCCCGGCATCGAGATCGAGGCAGCGCCCGTCAAACGTGCCCGACTTCATCGGCAGGCCCAGCAGCGCGACCAGCGTCGGCGCAATGTCCACCGTCTCAACCGGACTGGGCTGCTCGAACCCGGTCATGCCTTTTCGCCAGAACAGCATCGGCACGCGCCGGTCATAGTCCCAGGGCGAGCCGTGCGTAGCGACAATGCCGGGCGCGGGAGTCACGATGGGCACCACCCCGCGCTTCAGCAGCAGCACCAGATCGCCCGAGCGCGGCTGGTAGAACGAGGCCTTGGCGCGGTCCCGCAGCGACCAGTTTTCCGGCGAACCGAAGGGCGCAGGGGCAGCGGCCAGCTCGGCGGAAGTGAACACCGCGGCGACTTGCGGATTGGCCGACAGTTCGGCCTTGGCCGCATCGACCACGCGGGCCTTGTCGGCATCTGCAAGATCGCGGCGCACCCACAGATCGCCCGAGGCCCCGTCGGACAGGATCAGGCCCTTGGCGTCGAGCCCGGTCTTCGCCGCGACCGCCGCGCTGAGCGCTTCGGGGAGCAGCGCTTTGTCGGCGCGCTGGGCCACGGGAAGCGCCTGTTCGTCCAGCCGTTCGGGCAGATCGAAACCGCCGTGGTCCGCTGTCAGCACGACCGTATAGTCGATGCCGCGCTGGTCGAGCGCGATGAAGAAATCGCCCAACGCCAGATCGAGTTGCTGCATCTGGATGCACATTTCTGCGCCTTCGGTGCCATAGGCGTGGCCGATATAGTCGGTGGCGGAGAGGCTGATGGAAAGCACATCAGGCGCGGCGTTCTTGCCCAGTTTTTCGGCATCGACCAGTTCGGTCGCCAGATCGAGCGTGGCGCGGTCGAGCCGGGGCGAGGCGCGGAAGCCGTTCTTGTCCCCGGCAGCGAGCGCGAAGCGGCCCGTGCCGACCGAAAACGTCCCCGCAGGCCCGGTAAGCCCGGCGGCCAGACTGCCGAGCCCGTTGGGGCCGCTGCCGCCGTTGACCGGCACGGCGCTGTCCTTGCCTGCACACCACGCGGGCAAGGCGAAGCCCGGTGCCCCGCCGCTCAGCACACTGGCGAGCGAGGTATTCTCGTTCACCGCAGCGGGTGTCGGCGTGCGGCTATCGAGCGTCGCGAACGCGCCGCTCTTCCACCAATAGACCTGATCGATCACATGGCCGCCCATCATCAGCGCGGCGCGGTCCTTGCCCGAAACGGCGACATTGCGGCTGGCGGGCCACACGGCTTTCATCCGCTCGCCCAACGTCGGCACGAGGAGGTGGCTGACCGAGGCGACATAGTCCTTGGGGTCGGCGGCCGCCTTGGTCTCATCCTCGGCGCAATAGACCGTCTTCTTGGCCCGGCCGACCGATTGGTCGATCCACGTGTTGGCGACAATGCCGGTGCGCGCGGGGTGCATGCCGGTCAGGATCGTCGAGTGGCCGGGGCAGGTCTCGGTCGCGGCGTGGCTCTGGTAGCCTGAGGGGAACACCGCGCCGCTCGCCAGCCGGGCAAGCCCGCCGGTGTAGTGCGAGCGGTATTGCGCGAAGAGATCGGCGGAAAACTGATCGACCGCAATCGCCACGATCAGCCGGGGCGCCCCCTTGGCGGGCATGACCGGGGCAGGGGCAGGGGCGGGGGCAGTTTTGGCGGGCATTGGCTTAGTAGGCCGAGCCAATCCCGCATGCGGCAGGACCAACGCCGCCGCGAGCGCAGCGGCTCCCCAACGGACGGGCAGGGACACGCGAAACGCCATGGAGTAACCTTCCTCGGATCAGGTCCGAACTGGACTCGCCAGCCTCGCACCGCAGACGGCGGGGTGATGGCCCCGGTCGCGCGCGTGCGCAAGGGGGTGTACGCAAGGGCAGGCCTCGGGCGAGCCCGCACCGGGTGTGCAGGTGGCCAAGACCTCCGCGTTAGGATAGAGGGCGCGTATGTCGATCTCAAGAACGCTCGCCCTCCTGATCACCGCATTCTGGCTGGTGCCGGGCGCTGCCCCGGCCCTCGCCGAAAGCCAGCATATCCGCGCTTCGCTGATCGCCGAACGCCCCGTGCAGCCGGGCGAGACAGTGACGCTGGCGGTGCTGATGCAGCCGGACAAGGGCTGGCACGGCTATTGGACAAACCCCGGCGATGCGGGCCTGCCGATCACGCTCGACTGGAAGCTGCCGAGCGGCGCGGGCACCGGGCCGCTGGAATTCCCGGTGCCGCAAACGCTGCTGGTTTCGGGGCTGATGAACCACGTTTACGAGCATGACTATGCCGTGCTGGTGCCGTTCTCCGTGCCCAAGGACGCGAAAGTAGGCACCACTCTGCCCGTCGCGGCGCAGGCCCAATGGCTCGCCTGCACGGAAACGATCTGCGTGCCCGAAGAGGCCAAGCTCGAAGGCACGGTGACTGTTTCCGGGACCGTGGGCAGCGGCCCTGCAGACGCGCGCTTCGGAGGCTGGCGCGCCGCTTTGCCCGCACCGCTCGACCGCACGGGCACCTTTGCCGCAGGCCCCGCTGGCTGGCGCATCGCAGTGCCGTTTCCGGCCGGCGCGGCGATTGGCGAGCCGCACTTCTTCATCGAATCGCAGGGCGTGGCCGACTACGCCAAGCCGCAGGCGTTCAGCCGCAGCGGCGATACGCTCATCATCGAACTGGCGCGCGCCGCCTTCCCCGCGCCCGAAGCGCCCGCCACTCTGGCCGGGGTGCTCTCGCTCGGCACCGGCCCCAAGGGCGAGAGCCTTGGCGGGATTGCCTTCAGCGCCGCGCCGGGCGCGGTCCCACCTGCAGGCACGCCGCTCGGCAAGGCCGACGCGCCCGCGCCATTCTCGGCGGTGACGCTCGCGTTCGCGATCCTCGGCGCGCTGGTGGGCGGGCTGATCCTGAATGTCATGCCTTGCGTGTTCCCGATCCTCAGCCTCAAGGCGATGGCGCTGGCCCGGTCGGGGAGCGATCATGCCAAAGTCGAAGGCGTGGCCTATACCGCAGGCGTGATGCTGGCCTGCATGGGGCTGGGCGCGGCGATGCTGGCGCTGCGCGCGGCGGGCACGCAAGTCGGCTGGGCGTTCCAGCTGCAGGACCCGGGCGTGGTCGCGCTGCTGCTGCTGCTCGCGGTGGCGATCACCGCCAACTTTGCCGGGTTTTACGAGCTGCCGGGGCTGTCGATCGAGAGCGGTTCGGGCAAGGCCAAAGGCGGGTGGATCGGTTCCTTTGGCACTGGGCTGCTCGCGGCGTTCGTCGCGACGCCCTGCACCGGGCCGTTCATGGCGGCGGCCGTGGGCGCGGCGCTGGTCCTGCCCGCCTGGGCGGCGATGGCGGTGTTTGCGGCGCTGGGCTTCGGCCTTGCGCTGCCGTTTCTGCTGCTCGGCTTCATCCCGGCGCTGCGCCGCCTGATCCCGCGCCCCGGTGCGTGGATGGTGCGCTTCCGCCACGCGATGGCGGTGCCGATGGGGCTGACCGTGCTGGCGCTGTGCTGGCTGGCGTGGCGGCTCGGCGGCCCGGCTTATGCGGCAGGCGCCATCGCGCTGGCGGTGCTGGTGGTTGGGCTGCTGATCGCGATTGGCCGCGCCCAGCGGCAAGGCCTTGGCACCATGCGCTGGGCGCTGCCGGGCAGCGTGGTGCTTGCAGCGCTGGCGCTGGCGGGCACACCGCGCCTTGCAGCAGAAGGACCGGGTGGCACGGTCGAAGCCGGGCTGCTCGATGCCAAGCCGTTCAGCGAGGCCGCGCTGGCCGAAGCGCGCAAGGCGGGCAAGCCGGTGTTTGCCTATTTCACCGCCGACTGGTGCCTGACCTGCAAAGTCAACGAAAACGTCGCGATCGAGCGCGAATCCACGCGCGATGCCTTCCGCAAGGCGGGCGTTGTCGTGCTGGTGGGCGATTGGACCCGCCGCGACCCCAAAATCACCAGCTTCCTCTCGCAGCAGGGCGCCGCGGGCGTGCCGCTATACTTGTGGTACCCGGCAGGCGCGGCCGCACCGCAGAAGCTGCCGCAAGTGCTGAGCGCGGACTTGATGGCGGGGCTGCCGGGAGGTTGAGGCTCGCTGCTATTTCGCGACGGTCCGTTCGTGCCAAGCGCAGTCGAGACACCAGGCGCTGTGTGTGGTGTCTCGACTGCGCTCGACACGAACGGAAAGGGTCTGTAGGAAACCAACAATAGGGACAGTCCCCATTTATTGGCCCCCATTTATTCGGCCCCCATTTAACGGCAGGTGCCTACAAACTCTGCCCGTCATCCACCGTAAGATGCGCGCCCGTCACCTGCCTTGAGGCATCGCTGGCGAAGAACACCATCGGCTCGTCGAGCGCGGTGATATCGGTCAGGCGGCGGCGCGGCCATGTGGCGATCTGGGCCTTGCCGCCCTCGGTATCGAACCAGTCGCCCGCGATTTCGGTGGTGATGTAGCCCGGCTGGATCGTGTTGACGCTGATCCCCAGCCGCGCCCATTCCTGCGCCAGTTGGCGGCCAAGGTGCTGCACGGCAAGCTTGGTCGCGGCGTAAGACGCATCGCCCTGCCCGGTCATGTGCGAGGTGATCGAGCCCAGCAGGATCACCCGGCCCCTCTCGCTCTGCTTCGAACCGGCGGCGATCATGCGCCGGGCCCCTTCGCGCGCGGTGAGGTAGACGCCGGTGAAATTGGTATCGACCACGCTGCGGATGCCCTCGGCCGGCACATCGAGCGCGCGGCCCGGCACAACGATCCCTGCGTTGGCGACCACCACATCAGGCACGCCGATCCGGGCTTCCGCCGCATCGAACGCCGCGATGATCGAAGCCTCGTCGTTCACATCGAGCGCGACGGCCAGCGCCTTGCCGCCGCCCGCGTTGATCTCGTCCGCCAAGGCTGCCACGCGCTCGACGCGCCGTGCGCCGATGACAACGGCCGCGCCCTCGTCCGCATAGAGCCGCGCGAAATGCTCGCCGAGACCGGAGGAAGCGCCGGTGATCAGCGCGATGCGGCCTGCCAACCTGTTACCCATGGTGTCTGTTACCCATCATCCGAATGTGTTGTCCCTTGGAAAGCCGGTCGGCGGCAAGCGGCCCGCCGCCCCGCGCGCGACCTTCCACGGCAGAAGGTCCTTCTCGGTGCGTGTCCGCCCGCTTTCTCCGCCCATAGCCCACGAAAGGCCATCCGCAAAAGTGAGCGTGATCGCATCGGCCAGCCCGCCATCCTTGTAGCGCTGCAGGGTGACGCCCTGCCCTTTGGCCAGCACGGGCACTTCGCTCAGCGGGAACACCACCAACTTGCGGTTGTCGCCCATCACCGCGACATGGTCGTGCTCGGCGGCGATTTCGCGCACCACGGCCAGTTTCACGCCCGGCTTGGTCGAAACCACGCCGCGCCCCTTGCGCGTCTCCGCCAGCAGCTCGTCCATCTCCGCCGCAAATCCGCGCCCGGTATTGGCCGCGAGCAACAGCTGGCCCTTGGCCTTGTGCACCACCAGCGCGACGATATGCGCATCGGGATCAAGATCGAGCATCGTGCGCACCGGCTCGCCGAACCCGCGCGCGCCGGGGAGTTTGTCCGCGCCCAAAGTATAGAACCGCCCGTTGTCGAGCGCGAACAGCAGCTTGTCGGTGGTCTGGCAGTGCAGCGCGAAGGCGGGGCCATCGCCTTCCTTGAACTTGAAGTCGCTGTCGAGTGGCAGATGCCCCTTGGCGGCGCGCACCCAGCCGCGCGCGGAAAGGATCACCGTGACCGGCTCCTTCTCGATCATCGCATCCATGCTGAATTCGCGCGTCGGCGCGGCTTCGGCCAGGGTGGTGCGGCGCGCGCCGAGCACGGTCGTCTCGGCATAGTCCTTGCGCAGCGCCTTGAGGTCCGATTTGAGGCGCTTCTTCTGCAGCTTGGGATCATCGAGTAAAGTCTGCAGCTCGGCCTGCTCCGCCAGCAGCGCATCACGCTCCTTGCGCAGTTCCATTTCCTCCAGCTTGCGCAAGGAGCGCAGCCGCATGTTGAGGATCGCTTCGGCCTGCCGGTCGGTCAGCGCGAACTCGGCCATCATCACCGGCTTGGGCTCGTCCTCGGTGCGGATGATCTCGATCACCCGGTCAAGATTGAGGTAGGCGATGATATAGCCGCCGAGCAGTTCCAGCCGGCTGGCGATCTTCTCCATCCGGTGGCGCGAGCGGCGCAGCAGGATGTCGATCTGGGCAATCACCCATTCCTGCAGCATGAGCTTCAGGCCGAGCACGCCGGGGGTGCGCCGCGCATCGAGCACGTTGAGGTTGAGCCCGAAGCGCACCTCCAGATCGGTCAGCCGGTAAAGCGATTCCTTGAGCAGATCGGGATCGACATTGCGGCTGCGCGGCACCAGCACGATGCGGATCGCGGAATCGCTTTCATCGCGCACGTCTTCCAGAATCGGCAGCTTGCGATCGCCGATCAGTGCGGCGATCTGCTCGATCAGCTTGCCCTTCTGCACCTGGTAGGGGATTTCGCTGAGCACGAGCTGCCATTGCCCGCTGCCCAGCTTTTCGATGCCCGTGGGCTCCCAGCTGCCATCCTCCTGCCGCCCGGTGGAGAACCGCCCGCGCACGCGGATCGCGCCCTTGCCGCTTTCGTAGGCGGCGCTGAGCACGGCTTTGCTATCGACCACGAGCCCCCCGGTCGGGAAATCGGGGCCGTGGAACACCTCCATCAGCTCGCCGTGGCTCACCGCCGGGTTGTCGATCAGCATCAGGGTGGCGTCGACAATCTCGGCCACATTGTGGCTCGGGATATTGGTCGCCATGCCGACGGCAATGCCGCTGGAGCCGTTGGCGAGCAGATTGGGGAACAGGCCGGGGAATATCTCGGGCTCTTCCTCTTCGCCGTTGTAAGTCGGCTGGAAGTTGACCGTGCCTTCCTCCAGCCCCGCCATCAGCCGCATCGCGGTGCGCGTCAGCCGCGCTTCGGTGTAGCGGTAGGCGGCGGCGTTATCCCCGTCGATATTGCCGAAATTGCCCTGCCCCTCGACCAGCGGATAACGCAGCGCGAAATCCTGCGCGAGGCGGACCATGGCGTCATAGACCGAGGCATCGCCGTGCGGGTGATACTTGCCGATGACATCGCCGACCACGCGCGCCGACTTCTTGAACGCGCCCGTTGCATCGAGCTTCAGTTGCTGCATCGCCCAGAGCAGGCGGCGGTGCACCGGCTTCAGCCCATCGCGCAGATCGGGCAGCGAACGCGCGGTGATCGTGCTGAGCGCATAGACAAGGTAGCGCTCGGACAAGGCGCTGTCGAAGGGCGCATCGACAATCGCGTCGAAGGGGTCGGGTTCAGCTTCGATGGTGGGCTTGGTCATGCTAGGGCGAGCCTTAGCAAGCGCGCCCCGGTTCCGGAACCTCCGGAACCGTCACATTCCCCGATCATTATACCTGGATCGAATCGCGATCCCTTTTTTCCGAAAGCACCATGCCATGGCCAAGCGCGTCCTCATCCTCGCGACCGACGGTTTCGAGCAATCCGAGCTTCTCGAACCGCGCAAGCTGCTCGAAGCCGCCGGTTTCGCCACCACGCTCGCCAGCCCGACCCCGGGCACGATCCGCGGGTGGGATCATGGTGACTGGGGCAAGCCGGTCAAGGTCGACAAGGATATCGACGAAGTCGAGGCTGACGATTTCGACGCGCTGCTGCTGCCCGGCGGCCAGATGAACCCGGACGTGCTGCGCATGGACGACCGCGTGATCGAGCTGATCGAGGACTTCGACGCCGACAACAAGCCGATCGCCGCGATCTGCCACGCGCCGTGGCTGCTGATCGAGGCGGACATTGTCGATGGCCGCACGGTTACCGGCTGGCCCTCGATCCACACCGATCTGGAAAACGCGGGGGCCGACGTGGTCGATCAGGCGGTCGCGATCGACGGCAACCTCATCACCAGCCGCAAGCCCGAAGACATCCCCGCTTTCGCCCAGGCCCTGATCGACGCGCTCGAAGAGGCTGAGGAAGCAGAGGACGAAGACGAGGAAGAGGAAGCCGAAGACGACGAAATCGAGGAGCTCTGAGCAAAGCCCTGCCCCCTCTCCTCACGGGGAGGGGCAACCCCGCTCACCGCCCCTGCATATCGCGCGCCTCTTCCGGCACGCGCACTTCAAGGCCGTCGAGCGCCTCGGTCAGCACGATCTGGCACGACAGGCGGCTGGTGCGGGTGACCCCGGCGGCGAGATCGAGCATGTCCTCCTCGTCGTCGCTCGCGGGCGGGAGCTGGGCGAACCACTCGGCCGCGACGACGACATGGCAAGTGGAGCAGGCCATCTGCCCCTCGCACGTGCCTTCCAGCGGCAGGCCCGCGTTCTGGCCGACCTCGAGCAGCCGCGTGCCGGGGGCCGCCTCAGCGGTGATGCGCTGGTCCTGCGCGGTGATGAAGGTGACCTTGACCATGGCTATATCGCTCCCTGCGCCTCCACTGCCGCATGAATCGCGGCGGCGGCCAGTTCAAGATCCTCTGCCCGTGTAGTGCGTCCGAACCCTAGCCGGATCGCGCTTTTCGCATCCCTGTCCGAAAGTCCGAGCGCGCGCAAGACATGGCTGGGCCGCCCCGAGCCGCTGGCGCAAGCGGACCCTGCCGAAAACGCCAGTGTGCGGCAATCCGACATCAACCGCGCCACATCGAGCCCTTCGCGGCGGATATTGAGATTGCCGTGCCAGCGCGCGTCCGAATCGCCGTTGAGCGTCCAGTCGGCGAACAGCGCGCGGGCCTTGGTCCACAGACTTTCCACATGCTGGGCATCGGTTGCCCGCAGGCTTGTGCACAGGGCCGCCGCCCCGCCAAACCCGGCGCACAGCGCGGGGCTGAGCGTGCCCGAACGCAAGCCCTGCTCTTGCCCGCCGCCGTGGATCAGCGGGGCGAGCGCGAGCCCATCGCGAACCCACAGCGCGCCGATGCCCTTGGGGCCGTGGAGCTTGTGCGCCGAAATCGCGATCATGTCCGCGTTCGCGGGCGGTGCCAGCTTGCCCGCAGCTTGCACCGCATCGCACAGGAAAAGCGCCCCGGCGGCATGGGCGGCATCGGCCAGCGCTTCGACCGGCTGGATCGTGCCGATCTCGTTGTTGACCTGCATCACCGCGACGAGTTGGGTGCCGTGCGGGACCGGCGTTCCAGCCGCAACCAGCCCGGCGGCATCCACCGGCAACACCGCGCAATCGGGATCGGCAAAGCGCGCGGTATCAAGCACGGCGGCGTGTTCGATGGCCGAAACCGCGAGGCGCTTGGCCCCGGAGCCAAGGATCGCGAGATTGAGCGCCTCGGTCGCGCCCGAAGTGAACACCACCCGCCCGCCAGCAGGCAGCAGCGCGGTGACTTGCTCGCGCGCAACCTCTACAGCGGCCGCCGCAGCGCGGCCCGGGCGGTGGGGGCTGTGCGGATTGGCAAAGCCGTCCTCACCCAGCCAGCGCAGCATCGCCTCACGCGCTTCGGGGGCGAGCGGGGTGGTGGCCTGATAGTCGAGGTAGATCATCCGGCGATCTCCTGCCAAGCGGCGAGGAAGCGTTCGACCTCATCCTCAGTCGTCTCGCGCCCGATCGAAACGCGGATCACCTCGGCGGGCTGCGGATAGCCCATCGCGGTCAGCACCGGGCTGGCCTTGAGCGAGCCCGACGAACACGCGCTGCCCGCAGAGACGGCGATGCCCATGCCATCGAAGCGGATCAGCTGCGCATTGGCCGAGCGGCCGGGCATGCGGTATCCACCGATCGTGGCAAGGCGGGGGGCGTCTGC
>CAIKKO010000120.1 GCA_903828025.1 uncultured Sphingomonadales bacterium | reverse complement strand
GTCGTGGATATTGCGGCCGGTGGAGAGGTCCATCACGGTGTCCGCGCCCCAGCGGATCGACCAGACCATCTTGTCGACTTCGTTGGCGACGTCTGAGGCGACGGCGGAGTTGCCGATATTGGCGTTGATCTTGACGAGGAAATTGCGCCCGATCGCCATCGGCTCGCTCTCGGGGTGGTTGATGTTGCTGGGGATGATCGCACGGCCGCGCGCGACTTCAACGCGCACGAAATCGGCCGTGACGTAATCGGGAATCGCCGCGCCCCAGTCCTGCCCGTCGCGCGCGGCGGCTTCCTTCAGCTGCTTGCGGCCGAGGTTTTCGCGGATGGCGACATATTCCATTTCGCGCGTGATGATGCCTTGGCGGGCATAGTGCATCTGGCTGACATTGGCACCCGGCACCGCGCGCAAGGGGCGCTTCACCGGCATCGGAAACGCGGGCACGCCGCCCGAGCGATCCGGGCCGAGTTGGCCGTTGTCTTCGGGCTTTACCTCGCGCGCATCGTATTCCGCGACATCGCCGCGCGCCATGATCCAATCGCGGCGCAGCTGGGGCAGGCCCTTGGCGATGTCGATATCAGCCGCGCTGTCGGTGTAAGGGCCGGAGGTGTCGTAAACGCGCAGCGGGGCCTCATTGGCGCTGGGCTCAAGCGCGATTTCGCGCATCGCGACGGTGAGGCCGGGGAAGCGCGGGCTTTCGACGTGGATCTTGCGGCTGCCACGGATCGGGCCGGTGGTGACGCCGATCGGCGCGCCGTCTGCACCGGTTTCGAGGCGGGAGTTGATGTCGGCCATATGCGCTCCTTGCGAGGCGGAGCGGGGTGCAGGCGCGGGTTTGCAGCCAGCCCTCCCTCCGCCCGTGCTAACGGGTTCAGGTTCAACGGGTCGGGCGATGCTAACCGCCCCTCTCAGCCATTTTTGAAAGCCTTCGCGAACCATCGCTCCGGCCCAGCGGCTCCCCGGGGAAACGCGTTTCTAGGCGTAAATCTCGGGCGCGTCCACTGCCAGTGCAAACCATGCGACGCTCCCTGTCCATGCCGGCCATTCCGGGCTGGACTTTAACCAGTCGCTTAAACATACTCGCGCCCAACAGCCCGACACGCAGCGAGCGGGCCGATGGAGCAGGATATGGCCAGCCAGACCCTAACGCGTGAGCGCCCGATCAACCCATACGATGTGAGCGCCGATGCGCTCTATACCGGTGATACCTGGCGCGAGCCGTTTGCGTTTCTGCGCGCGAACATGCCGATCAGCTGGCGGCCTGACAGCCCCTTCGGCGGGTACTGGTCGGCGGTGACGCACGAGCATATTCAGGAGATCGAACTGATGCCGGAGGTGTTCTCCTCATCCTGGCAGCGCGGCAACATCACCATTGCCGAATCGGTCAACGAAACCGAGTTTCCCAACTTCATCGCGCAAGACCCGCCGATCCACACCGCGCAGCGCAAGGTGATCGCGCCCGCGTTCAATCCGGGGCAGATGGTCAAGCTGGAGGAACAAGTGCGGGACCGGGCGCGCATGCTGTTCGATGCGCTGCCAGTGGGCGAGACGTTTGACTGGGTGGAAGGACTGGCGATCCCGCAGACGCTGGGCATGCTGTGCAGCCTGTTCGGCATACCCTTCGAGGAATGGCGCGATCTCAAGCGCTGGTCGGACTATGGCAGCGGGGTCTCAGCC
>CAIKKO010000119.1 GCA_903828025.1 uncultured Sphingomonadales bacterium | reverse complement strand
GGTGCCAATCCCTCCCCGAGCTTGCTCGGGGAGGTGGCAGCCGGAACGGCTGACGGAGCGGCAACCCTGCGCCAGATCGCCATGAACGCCATCGCCGACACGCGCTGGGTGCCCGAAAAGGGCCGCAACCGCATTGGCGCGATGGTCGAAGGGCGGCCGGACTGGGTGCTTTCGCGCCAACGCGCGTGGGGCGTGCCGATCACGCTGTTCGTTGATCGCAAGACCGGCCAGTACCTCGCCGATCCCGCCGTCAACGCGCGGATCGTGGCGGCGGTGCGCGCGGGCGGTGTCGATGCGTGGTCCGAGGAGCGCGCGCAGGAGTATCTCGGTAGCGACTACGCGCTGGAGGACTACGAGCGCGTCACCGACATTCTGGATGTGTGGTTCGATAGTGGCAGCACGCATGCGTTCGTGCTGGAAAGCGGGCGCTGGCCCGATCTCATGCGCCCGGAAGGCTATACCGGCCCGCTGGCCGACCTCTATCTCGAAGGCTCGGACCAGCATCGCGGCTGGTTCCAGTCCTCGCTGCTCGAATCGTGCGGCACGCGCGGGCGCGCGCCCTACAAGGCGGTGCTGACCCACGGCTTCACCATGGACCAGAAGGGCATGAAAATGTCCAAGTCCCTGGGCAACACGATCTCGCCCATCGATCTGATGCGCGATTACGGCGCGGATATTCTGCGGCTGTGGGCGCTGTCGGTCGATTTCACCGAGGACCACCGCATCGGCAAGGAAATCCTCGGCGGCGTGGCGGACCAGTACCGCAAGCTGCGCAACACCTTCCGCTATCTGCTGGGCGCGCTGGATGGGTTCAGCGAGGACGAGCGCGTGGGCGTGGAGGATATGCCCGAGCTTGAGCGCTATATGCTGGTGCTGCTCGAAAAGCTGGATGCCACCTTGCGGCAGGCGGTGCAGGACTTCGATTTCAACACGTATGTCCGCGCGCTCACCGAGTTCTGCAACGAGGACCTTTCGGCGTTCTTCTTCGATATCCGCAAGGATTGCCTGTATTGCGACGCGCCTTCGGACCCGAAGCGGCGCGCCTATCGCACGGTGCTGGACACGCTGTTCCATGCGCTGGTGCGCTATGCCGCGCCGGTGCTGGTGTTCACGGCTGAGGAGGTGTGGGGCACACGCTATCCCGAAGGCGGCAGTGTGCATCTGCTGGTGTGGCCGGAAGTGGATGCGGGTTGGGCCGACAATTTCGCGGCGACCGAAAAATGGGACCGACTGAGAGTTCTGCGTGGATCTGTCACGCGGGCCATTGAACCACTCCGGCGCGACAAGACGATCGGTTCGAGCCTTGAGGCCGAAGTCGATATTGCCATGACCACAAGCGAGGATTTGGCTGCAGTCGAATCAGTCGACTTCGCAGAATTATGTATCGCTGCTCGTGTCACCGGCGCGATTGGTGTCCTCTACCCTGATAGCTGGTTCGATAGCGAAATCAGCTCTGGCAAGGTAGCAAAGACAACCCACCACAAATGCGGCCGCTGCTGGCGCCACCTCCCCGAAGTCACCGAGGACGGCGCGCTGTGTGGGCGCTGTGCGGATGTGGTGGCATGAGCCGCGCGGCCTCGCTCCGGGCGGCCGGATTCGGCATCGCGCTCGCCGTGTTTGCGGTGGACCGGGGCGTGAAAGCGCTCATGGCCGGGCCGCTCGATCTGCAAAGCGTGGGCCTGATCAGGCTGCTGCCGTTCTTCGATCTGCGCTGGACCGAGAACTACGGCGTCTCGCTCGGCATGTTCACCGCGACATCGAGCGAGATGAAGCTGGCGCTGCTCGCGATGACCGGGCTGATTGCGCTGGGCGTGGCCGTGTGGATGCTGCGCGAGAGCGTGTTTGGCGAGATCGCCGCGCTGGCGCTCGTGCTGGGCGGCGCGCTCGGCAATATCTATGACCGGGCCATGCGCGGCTATGTGATCGACTATGCTGATCTGCATATCGGCGAATGGCGCCCGTTCCTGATCTTCAACATCGCCGATGCCGCGATCACCTTCGGCGTGCTGATACTGCTTGCCCGGTCGCTGCTTTCGCGCGAAAAGCCCGCCGAACTTGCGGGTACCGACGATACCGCCACGGAGACTGTTTGATGCGTAAAGCTGCCACCTTCTGCCTGCTCGGGCTTACGGCGACCCTGCTCGGTGCGTGCTCGCAGGGGGGCTCGTTGTTCAACCGCATCCGGCCCGACGAATTCGCGGTGACCCGGCAGGCCCCGCTGGTGGTGCCGCCCGATTTCGCGCTGACCCCGCC
>CAIKKO010000118.1 GCA_903828025.1 uncultured Sphingomonadales bacterium | reverse complement strand
CGCATCGGCCCGATGAGCGACCCGCGCACGGTCAGCCTCATCTCCATCGCCGCCAACGACATCCCGGTCGAGTTCCCGCAGGCCGCTCTCGACGAGGCGGAGCGCGCCAAGGCCGCTCCACTCGGCAACCGGCTCGACCTGCGCGACACGCCGCTCGTCACCATCGACGGCGAGGATGCCCGCGACTTCGACGACGCGGTTTTCGCCGAACCCGACCCCGACCATCCCGGCGGATGGCGCCTGCTGGTCGCCATCGCCGACGTCGCCTGTTACGTGCGCCACGACAAGCCACTCGACCGCGCCGCCTACCGCCGCGGCACCTCGGTCTATTTCCCCGACCGTGTCGTGCCGATGCTGCCCGAAGTGCTGAGCGCGGATGTGTGCTCGCTCAAAGTCGGCGCGGACAGGGCGGCGATGGCGTGCCACCTGACGATTGACGCGGGCGGGCGGATCACCGGCTGGCGCTTTACCCGCGCGCTGGTGCGGATTGCCGAAGTGATCGCGTATGAAGAGGCGCAGCGGCGGATTGATGCGGGCGAGGCCGCGCCGCATTTGCAGAACCTGTGGGCGGCATGGCGGCTGCTCGAAAAGGCGCGCGACGCCCGCGATCCGCTGGCGCTGGAATTGCCCGAGCGGCGCGTGGTGCTGGACGCTGCGGGCAAGATTGCCGAGATCGCCATCCGCGAGAGGCTCGATGCGCACCGCGTGGTCGAGGATTTCATGATCGCGGCGAATGTCGCGGCGGCCAAGGCGCTGGAGGCGAAAGTTGCGCCGGTGGTGTATCGCATTCACGAGCCGCCGAGCCGCGAGAAGCTGATCGCGCTGAAGGACTACCTCGCCACGTTCGGGCGCAAGCTGGCGATGGGGCAAGTGATCACGCCGGGGCTGTTCAACCGCATGCTCAAGGATGTGACCGACGAGGCCGAAAAGGCGCTGGTGATGGAAGCGGTGCTGCGCAGCCAGACGCAGGCCTATTACGGGCCGCGCAATGCCGGGCACTTCGGGCTGGCGCTGGGCGGCTATGCACACTTCACCTCACCGATCCGGCGCTATTCGGACCTCTTGGTCCACCGCGCGCTGGTCGATGGCTGGCATCTGGAGCAGCCGCGCCCCGAAGCGAGCGAAATTGCCGCAACGTCAGGGCTGGCCGAGCGCGACCGCGCCGATCTCACCCAGATCAGCGAGGCGATCAGCATGACCGAGCGCCGCGCGATGGAGGCCGAGCGCGACACCATCGACCGCTATGTTGCGGCCTGGCTTTCGGGCCGGGTGGGCGAGGTGTTCGATACGCGCGTGACCGGGGTGCAGAAATTCGGCATTTTCGCCACGATCATCGGGCTTGGCGGCGACGGGCTGGTGCCGATCTCGACTTTGGGGGCCGAACGCTTTTCCTATGACGACAAGCGCCAGATGCTGATCGGCGATCAGAGCGGCGATACGTTCGCGATGGGCCAGATCCTGAAGCTGCGGCTGGCCGAAGCCAATCCGCTGACCGGCGCGCTCAAGTTCGAGCCGGTCGATCTGGACCCCGGCGCCGGGCGAATCGAGCGGCGGGGTGCGAAGCAGGAAGCGTTCATGAAGCGCGGCGACCATATGGTTGGCCCGCGCGGGCGGCCCCGCAATATCCGCCATCAGGGGCGCAAGAAGTGAGGTTACCCTCTCCCCGCCCTCTCCCCTGAAGGGGCGAGGGCTTTGCGACGCTCGCTCAGCTGAACGAATCGATTCCGCGCTCGTCGATGGTGCCGGGCACGATCATCAGCACGCAAGGCAACTGGCCGAGGTGCGAGGTGAAGTGGCTGATCAGCGGGCCGGGGTTGCCCTCGGGCGCAGCGCCCAGCACGAGCGCGGACACTTCGGGGTGCGCGGTCAGGTAATCGCGCACGACGTTCGGGCCAATGCCGGTCTGGACTGCGATTTGCGGGACGAGGCCGGATTCGCTGGTCACGCTGCCAGCGGCATTGATGGCGAGTTGCTCGGCGCGTTCGCGGGCCTCGGCCTCGATCGTGGCCTGGATGCCGCCGAACACGACGAATTCCTGCTTGGGCACGAGCGCGAGGATATGGACCGTGCCGCCCGTGTGCACCGCGCGGCGCGCAGCAAAGCGCAAGGCGCGGCCAGCCTCCTCGGTATCGTCCATGATCACGAGATAGACGCGCTGCGGCTCATCCGCCTGTGCCGCGCCGCCCGTGTCCGTGCGAACGTCATCCATCCTGCCTGCCCCCTGCGATCCGATGACCGCCCTGCCGTGTTATGGCTGCCGCTTATACGGCTGTGTCATGCCTATTGGCCTAATTCGTATGCGGGGCAAGCGCCAAGCCACTTGACCCGACCCATCGAGGTGGCGAAATGGCTCCGCACGTGCCAGAGCGCGTAGGCAGACCATCCTGCCCACGCGCCCATAGCCCTAACGGAAAAGAGCTGCCCATGCCGACCCAGATCAAGATGCCTGCGCTTTCGCCCACGATGGAGGAAGGCAAGCTGGCCAAGTGGCTGGTCAAAGTGGGCGACAATGTTTCCTCCGGCGACATCATGGCCGAGATCGAGACCGACAAGGCGACGATGGAATTCGAGGCGGTCGATGAAGGCACGGTGATCGCCATTTCCGTGGCCGAAGGGACCGAAGGCGTGAAAGTCGGCACCGTGATCGCGACGATTGCCGGGGATGACGACGAGGATGCCGCGCCAGCGCCGGTTGCGGCACCTGTGGCGGCGGCGCCTGCCCCGGCGCCTGCCCCGGCACCTGTCGCCGTGGCTGCGCCCGTCGCGGCCCCAGCACCGGTGGCCACTGCGCCTGCTCCTGTTGCCGCACCTGCCGCCGCTGCGGGTGACCGCGTGGTCGCCAGCCCGCTCGCGCGGCGCATTGCCGGCGAGAAGGGCATCGACCTCTCCGCCGTCCAGGGCAGCGGCCCGCATGGCCGGATCATCAAGGCCGATCTCGATGGTGCGGCGGCCGCGCCGGTTCAGGCCGTCAAGGCCGCTGTACCGGTCGCAGCCACGGCCCCGGTGGCGACTCCCGCTCCGGCCCCGGCTGCTGCCCCCGCACCGGCCCCCGCCGCGCCGTTCAGCACCGACATTCCGCACGTTGCGGTCAAGCTTTCGGGCATGCGCAAGACCATCGCGCGCCGCCTGACCGAAGCCAAGGCGACCGTGCCGCACTACTACCTCACCGTCGATATCAACCTGGACAAGCTGCTCAAGCTGCGCGGCGAACTCAACGCGGCGCTGGCCGGGGAGGGCGTGAAGCTCTCGGTCAACGATCTCCTGATCAAGGCGCTGGGCAAGGCGCTGGTGCTGGCGCCCGATGCCAATGTCAGCTTCGCGGGTGATACGCTGATCCGCTATTCGCGTGCGGACATTGCCGTGGCGGTGTCGATCCCCGGCGGGCTGATTACCCCCATCGTGACCGGCGCGGACCTCAAGTCGATCTCGGCCATCCAGAAGGACATGGCCGATCTGGCGGCGCGCGCGAAGGCGGGCAAGCTGCAGGCGCGCGAGTATCAGGGCGGCACTGCCAGCCTGTCGAACCTCGGCATGTTCGGCATCAAGCAGTTTGAGGCGGTGATCAACCCGCCGCAGGGCATGATCATGGCGATCGGCGCGGGTGAAAAGCGGCCTTATGTCATCGACGATGCGCTCGGCATCGCCACGGTCATGTCGGCCACTGGCAGCTTCGACCACCGCGCCATCGACGGTGCCGAAGGCGCGCAACTGATGCAGGCGTTCAAGAGCCTGATCGAAGCGCCGCTGGCGCTGGTTGCGTGATGCCGGAAGGTTACTGGTCGGGGGCAGGTCTTGCCGTTGTCGTTGGACCACTCATGGCTGCGTTGATCGTCACGCTTTCCTACTGGTTCAATGTGCCTTTTGATGGCTACACGATCTTTGTACCGCTGATTTCATTGTTTAACACAGGTCTGACCACGCTTGTCGCTGCAGTCTTGGCGACCATCAGTGGAATGATTGCGAATGCGATTTGGCCCACTGGCTCAATCTGGGTTGCGACCGGAATTTTCGTGCTGGTGGTGTTTGTGATCATCCTGTCTGCAAATCCCGCGACAGATGAGGTAGACCGCGCGCTTGGCAGTTTGGGTTTTATCGTCCCAACCGTGCTGGCAGCAACGTGGTTTCTGTTCGTTACCCGTCCAGTGCTGGCGGGCAAAGCCTGATACCTGATCATATTGAGAGCGGTAGGTTTGCAGGAGCGGGCTAAACCTGACGCTGATTTTGAGGAGCATTCGCGTGGCTGATCAATACGACCTTCTCGTTCTCGGCGCTGGCCCCGGCGGCTATGTTGCGGCGATCCGCGCCGCTCAGCTCGGCCTCAAGGTGGCGATTGTCGAGCGCGAGCTGCTCGGCGGCATCTGCCTCAACTGGGGATGCATCCCGACCAAGGCGCTGTTGCGCTCGGCCGAAGTGTTCCACCAGATGAAGCATGCGGCGAGCTATGGCCTCGCGGCGGACAACATCCGCGCGGACATCGACGCGGTGGTCAAGCGCTCGCGCGGGGTGGCCAAGCAGCTCAATCAGGGCGTCACGCACCTGATGAAGAAGAACAAGATTACCGTGCATATGGGCACCGGAAAGCTGCTCGCCCCGGGCAAGCTCGAAGTGACGGGCAAAAAGGGCAGCGAAACGCTCACCGCCAAACACATCATCGTCGCCACTGGCGCGCGCGCGCGGGATTTGCCGTTTGCCAAGGCCGACGGCAAGCGCATCTGGACCTATCGCCACGCGATGGTGCCGCCCGAAATGCCGAGCAAGCTGCTGGTGATCGGCAGCGGCGCGATCGGCATCGAGTTCGCCAGCTTCTACAACGACATGGGTGCCAACGTCACGGTGGTCGAAATGCTCGACCGGGTCGTGCCGGTGGAAGATGCCGACGTGTCCGCGTTCCTCGAAAAGGCGCTCAAGAAGCAGGGCATGACGATCATGACCGGCGCGGGCGTGCAGAGCATTGCCGTCAGCGAAACCGGCGTGAAGGCTGCGATCAAGACGAAGGACGGCGCGGTTACCGAAACCGATTTCAGCCATGTGATCGTGGCGGTGGGCATCGTTCCCAATGTCGAGAACATCGGGCTGGAGGATCTCGGGATCGAGCCGGACAAGCGCTTCCATATCAAGGCCGATGCTTATGGCCGCACCAATGTGCCCGGCGTCTGGGCCATCGGCGATTGCATCGACGGCCCGTGGCTGGCGCACAAGGCGAGCCACGAGGGCGTGATCGCGGCGGAGGCTATTGCGCAGGAACTCGGCAACACCGAAGTCCACCCGCACGCGATGGACCGCAGCAACATTCCCGGCTGCACCTATTGCCATCCGCAAATCGCCAGCGTCGGCCTGACCGAGGCGAAGGCCAAGGAAGCGGG
>CAIKKO010000117.1 GCA_903828025.1 uncultured Sphingomonadales bacterium | reverse complement strand
GGAGGCACTGGTCGAGCCGTTTCAGCAATGGGCGCGCGAGGGCACGTGCGTACTGCTGAACGTCGAGCTTGACCGGCCCAATCCGGATGAGCCGCCGCGCATCACCGTGCGCGGGGCGCGGCCGCTCGCCTCGGTCAGCAGCGCGGCGCGGATGCTGCTCAAGCTCGATGTCAGCCGCCCCGAAGCGCTTTCCGAACTTGCGCTGCTGCTGCCGCGCGGGGGCGGCGGAAAGGGCGAAGTGATTGCCCGCCTGCGCACCGGCAGCCCGCGCGAGCCCACAATCCGGCTCGGCATGGATTTCGCGCTCGACAGCGATGTGATCGAGCGATTGATTCCGGTGGAAGGGCTTGCCAATGTGGCGCTCACCGCGCGGCCGGACCGGCACTTGCGGCTTGTCGAATAAGCAAAATCAAAAGGGCCCAGAAGGCCAGAGGGAGATGAGTTGATGCAGCTGGGCGCCATGCAGGATTGGCCGCTGCGCGTGACGCGGTTTATCGACCACGCAGCGCGCGAGCATGCAGAGCGCGAGATCGTCTCGCGCTGGGCCGATGGCAGCGAAAGCCGCACCAACTGGGCCGGGGTGCGCCATGATGCCATGCGCATGGCGCAAAAGCTCGCCAAGCTCGGGATCAATCCGGGCGACCGCGTCGCCACTTTGGCGATGAACCACCACCGCCATCTCGTTACCTGGTATGGCGCGGTCGGCGTCGGCGCGGTGCTCCACACGATCAATCCGCGCCTGTTCGACGATCAGCTCGACTATATCGCCAACCATGCCGAAGACCGGGTGCTGCTGTTCGATGCCGCCTTCGCCCCGCTGGTCGCGCGGATGAAACCGCGCTGGCCGACCATCGAACACTACATCTGCTTCGACAGCAGCGAACCGGCCGAACATTTCGAGGACTGGATCGCCAGCGAGGACGGGCAGGGCGTCTGGGCCGATGGCGACGAGCGCGATCCATGCATGCTCTGCTACACCAGCGGCACCACCGGCAATCCCAAGGGCGTGCTCTATGAGCACCGCTCGACCGTGCTGCACGCCATGACCGGCATGACCCCGCCGCTGTTCAGTGTCGATTGCCGCACAGTCATGTTGCCCATCGTGCCGATGTTCCATGCGGCCAGCTGGGGTCTGCCTTGGGCCGGGGCGGCGGCCGGGGCCAAGTTCGTCTACAGCGCGGTCAACGATCCGGCAGTGCTGGGCGAGCTGATGGAGCGTGAGGCGGTGACCACTTCGGCGGGCGTGCCGACTGTCTGGCTCGGCCTGCTCCAGCACTTCGATGCGGCTGGAAAGGACATTCCGGAGAGCCTGCACACGGTCGTTTGCGGGGGCTCGGCCATGCCGCGCGCGATGATCGAGCGGCTGATGCGCCGGGGTATCCGGGTCAGCCACGCCTGGGGGATGACCGAGACCTCACCCATCGGCACCGCCAGCGCCGAGACGTGGAACTGGGACGCGCTTTCGTTCGACGAGCAGGTCACGATCAAGTCGATGCAGGGACGCGCACCGTTCGGGGTCGAACTGCGCTGTGTCGACCTTGGCGATGCCAGCAAAGTCCTGCCGCGCGACGGCAAGTCCTCGGGCGCTCTGCAAGTGCGCGGGCCGTGGGTGGTGAAGCGCTACTTCAAGGCCGAGGCGGACGCGACCGACGCCGAGCAGTGGTTCGATACCGGCGATGTCGCGGTGATCCACCCGGACGGCACCTTGCAATTGACCGACAGGACCAAGGACGTGATCAAGTCGGGCGGCGAGTGGATCAGTTCGGTCGAGCTCGAAAACGCAGCTGTCGGCTTCCCCGGCGTGGCCGAGGCCGCTGCCATCGGCATCGCGCATCCGCGCTGGGACGAGCGGCCGCTGCTGGTCGTGGTCAAGAAACCCGGCGCCGATGTGTGTCAGGACGCGCTGCGCGAGCATCTGGCAGGCCATGTCGCCAAGTGGTGGCTGCCCGATGCGGTCGCCTTCGTCGATGAAATCCCGCATACCGGCACCGGCAAGATCAGCAAAAAGGACCTGCGCGAGCAGTTCCGCGACTGGAAATGGAGCGCCTGAGCATGAGCGAAACCTACATTGATCCCAGCCGCGAGAACTTCGCCGCGTTCAAGGCGCTGCCGCGCGATACGCCGATCCACATGCTCAATCTGGTCCGTTTCAAAGAACAGGCGACCTACCCAGAAGGCCATGAACTGGCGGGCAAGGCGCTGACAGGCGAGCAGGCCTACAAGGAATACATGCGCACGATCCAGCCGGTGCTGGAGCGCGCGGGCGGCCATATCGTCTGGGCCGGGCTGTTCGAGGCCATGGTCACCGGCCCGGCAGACTGGGACTGGGACGAGACCTTTGTCATGGCCTATCCCGATGCCGCGTCGTTCTTGGGCATGGTCAAGGATCCCGATTACGCTCCGGTCGTCGTCCACCGGCAGGCGGCCGTCGCGACATCGCGGCTCGTGCGCTTTGCCCCCAGAGAAAGTCTCACCGCATGATCGTTGCAACCACCGAGGCGGTCGCCGGGCGCGACGTGACCGAATGTCTGGGGCAAGTGTTCGGCGTGGTGGTGCGCAGCCGGGGCATTGGCGGCAATATCGTCGCGGGGCTGCGTTCGATCATAGGCGGCGAGATCAAGGAGTATACCGCGCTGGTGGAAGACACCCGCCGCCATGCCATCGACCGCTTGGTGATGAACGCCAGCCTGATGGGCGCGGATGCAGTGGTGATGATGCGCTTCGATTCGGGCTCGATCGGCCAGACCATGAACGAAGTCGTCGCCTATGGCACGGCGGTGAAGCTCAAGCCGCTATGAGGCAGCGGTGAGGCAGCGGTGAGGCGGCGGTGACCACCAATGGCCGGATAGCGGCGCTGGTCCTTGCGGGGCTGGCGGCGGCGGGCGGGATATTCCTGCAAAGCACTGGCTCGAACGGTGGGGGCCTGTTCGTGCTGGCGGCACTTGTCGTTATCGGCACGTTGTTCGAGCGGCGCTATCGCGGCAGCAAGGCAGCGCCGCATGGCCGAGGGCTGGGCCAGTGGCAAGCAACCGGTGAGCGCGAGGTTGATCACGAGACCGGCACGATCCTCGACGTCTGGTACGATCCGGTATCGGGCGAGCGGCGCTATGTGCCGACAGGGGAGATACCCCGCTAAAACAGTGCCAGTTGCCCGTCGCGGCTCGGCGCGCGGAACTGGCTGCAATCGAGCACCGGCTTGATCTGCCTGATCCCGGCCCGCTTGAGCCCCACGCGAAAGCGCGTGCGCACGAGATCGGCCCACACGCCGTCCGGCT
>CAIKKO010000116.1 GCA_903828025.1 uncultured Sphingomonadales bacterium | reverse complement strand
GTCACCCAGATCGGGGTTGTACACGCGGAACTGGTGGCCGTGATAGCGCAGCGCCAGCGGCTGGGGGAGATTGCCGGGCAGCGGAGCGAAGCGGCCCATATGCGCCAGCCATGCCTCATCGGTCAGGTGCGCAAGGCCGACTTCGGCGGCGGCGGACTGGTTGCGCAAGCGTAGAACTGTTTTCGGGAAGTCCGCCGGAGCGACCGGATCGCCGATCCAGTCGGCAAGGCCCAATATACGGGGAGCGGGGCGATAGATCGCGTCTTGCGGGGTAGCCGTCATCGCGCGATAGTGTCGGCGAACCGGTCGGGGCGCAAGCGCAGGCCTCTTGCCAATTGGCGGTTTCCCGGCCACTTCGCTCAGCGCGGTGGACACACGTGCAGGATAGGGCGGGATCAGGACGTGGCAGACGGACCGGTACAGACCAAAGACCGCGTGTGGACGGATCGCCACTGGAACAGCCGCGACGGGCTGAAGCTGCATTTCCGCGAGTATGCCGGCCCCACAGACAAGCCGCCGATCCTGTGCCTGCCCGGCCTTACGCGCAATGCCCGCGATTTTGCCGATCTGGCGGGTGCGCTCGCGGGCGAATGGCGCGTGCTCTGCCCGGATATGCGCGGGCGTGGCGATAGCGACTATGCGCGCGATCCGATGACCTACACCCCGGTGCACTATGTCGAAGATGTCGAGGCGCTGCTTGAGGCTGAGGGGATTACCCGGTTTGTCGCGATCGGCACCTCGCTCGGCGGGCTGATGACGATGCTGCTCGCCGCGAAGGATCCTGCGCGAATCGCGGCGGCGGTGATCAATGACGTGGGGCCCGAGGTCGAGGCGGCCGGGCTTGAACGCATCCGCGAATATGTCGGGCAGGGGCGCAGCTACGAAACCTGGGTTCATGCGGCGCGCGCGCTGCAGGAAGCCAATCGCACGATCTATCCCGGCTACGAGCTGCCCGACTGGCTGCGGCTGGCCAAGCGCTGCATGGTGATCGGCAGCGGCGGGCGCATCGTGTTCGACTACGACATGAACATCGCCGAACCGTTCGAAGCGCCCGAAGGCCCGGCACCTGCGCCCGAGGTGATGTGGGCGCTCTACGACATGCTGGCGACGCGGCCTTTGCTCGTGTTGCGCGGGGCGCATTCGGATATCCTTTCGGCCGATGTCGCCGCGCGCATGGCGGCACGCTCGGCGTCGGTCGAACTCGTCACGATCGCGGATGTCGGCCACGCGCCGACGCTGGACGAGCCCGAGGCTATCGCGGCGATCGGGCGGCTGCTCGCCCGCGCGGCGTGATCGGGCCAGGGCTGCGGCAGGTATGGTGAAGGCAAAGGCGAGCGAACGGCTGCACCTCCTGCACCTGCATTCGACGTTCGATGCGGGCGGCAAGGAGCGGCGCAGCACCACGCTGATCAATCGTTTCGGCAAGGCGGTGGAGCATAGCGTGGTTTCCGCGCAGCCGGGGGCGCTTGGCGCGCGGGCGCAGCTTGATGCGGGGCTGGCGGTGCATTTCCCGTTCGGATTCCCGCCGCTTGCCGGGCGCTTCGGCGTGCGCCGCCTGCAAACGCTCGCGCGGGCGATGCAGGGCTTTGACCTTATCCTGACCTACAACTGGGGCGCGATGGATGCGGCGATGGCGCATGCGCTGTTCGCCCCCGCGATGGGCCTCGCGCCGCTGATCCACCATGAGGACGGCTTCAACGCCGACGAAGTGGTGCGCCTCAAGACCACGCGCAACTGGTATCGCCGCGTTGCGCTGGCCCGGGCGAGCGCGCTGATCGTGCCCTCGCGCCAGCTTGAACGCGTGGCGCTGGAGGTGTGGCATCAGCCCCCGGCGCGGGTGCAGCGTATCGGCAACGGCATTCCGGTGAAGCACTACGGCAAGAAGCCGCGCGCCGATGCGCTCCCGCGCGTGGTCAAGCGGCCGGGGGAGAAATGGCTGGGCACTTTGGCAGGGCTGCGCCCGGTCAAGGCACTGCCGCGCCTTGTCCGCGCCTTTCGTGCGCTGCCCGAGGAATGGCAGCTGGTGATCGTGGGCGAGGGGCCGGAACGTGAGGCGATCATGGCCGAGGCGATGCGGCTCGAGATCGGGCACCGCGTCCATCTGCCCGGCCATGTCGCCGAGCCCGCCGATGCGACCGGGCTGTTCGATCTGTTCGCGCTCTCGTCCGATAGCGAGCAGTTCCCGCTCTCGGTAGTCGAGGCGATGGCCTCAGGCCTGGCGGTGGCGAGCCCGGCGGTGGGCGATGTCGCCGATATCGTTTCGGCGGAAAACGCGCCGTTCATCGTGCCGCCGGGGGACGAGGCCGCGCTGTCTGCGGCGCTCCTCCGGTTGGCGGAGGACGAGACGCTGCGCCGCCGGGTCGGCGCGGCCAACCAGGTGCGCGCGCGAGCCGAGTTCGACGAGGCCGCGATGGCCCGCCGCCACGCCGCGCTCTATGCCGCTGCACTGGGGCTGCCGTCGTTTCCGTGAACCGGCGTTCCCGGACCACTTGGCCGCGCGCCGGGGGACAGCATGTGTCAAACCGGTTGAATTGGTAGGCCCCCCTGCTAAACAGCCGCTTTCCGGCGGCGTGTCCGCCTTCTTTGGCCCATTCACCTGAAAGCGCAGTCTTGGCTCTCACCCCGAAAAGCCCGCCGGTCCCAGTTCCCGCCGGTAGCGACAAGGACCCGGCGCACGACACTTTCGTGCGCGAGGTGGATGACGCTCTGCGCGAGGACCAGTTGCGCAGCCTGATGCGCACGCGCGGCGTGCCGATCGCGATTGTGGTGATCTTCAGCTTGGTCGGACTGGCCGGCGGCTTGTGGTATGTCGACCACCAGCGGGCTGTGACCGGCAGCCAGAGCGAGACGTTCACTTTGGCGCTCGATCAGCTGCAGGCTGGCCGCCCGCAGACCGCCGCGCAGTCGATGGCCCCGCTCGCCAAGGACGCCAATCCGGGCTACCGCGCGGCCGTCCAGCTGGTGCAGGCCGGGATCGCGCAGCAGCAGGGCAAGGATGCCGATGCG
>CAIKKO010000115.1 GCA_903828025.1 uncultured Sphingomonadales bacterium | reverse complement strand
CGCAATGGCAGCTGGAGCCCGATGACGAAGCCATGCAGGCCAATCCCGACGGCTATTTCTATGCTGATCCCGATGGCAATATCGTCGAACCGGGCGCGCAACCGCGTACCCCGCCGGGCGATGCCGCCCCTGCGGGCGAGCAGGGCGTGCCGGTGCCAGAGGGGCCACCGGCGGCCGCAGGGGATGATTTCCTCAATCGCGCCACCGGGCAGCAAGCCGATACACCGCGCCCCCGAACGCGCCCTTCACCGTCGCTCAAGCCGAACTACTGAGCCGGAAGCACGAAAAGGAAGCTGTCAAAGGAAAGGGGCTGGCGAACGCGTGTCCGCCAGCCCCATTCTATGCCTTGCGTGCGGTGATCAGCGCAGGCGGATCGGCAGGTAGACCGCTGGCTGGCCGCGGCGCTGGATGCGCAGCAGCACTGCCTCGCGGTTCTCGCTCTTGGCCTGGCGCACCACGGCTTCGAGATCGGCGGCGGTCAGGACCGGCTTGTAGTTGGCCGAAAGCACGATGTCGCCGCGCTGCAGGCCCTTGGCTGCCGCGTCCGCCGAATCGTCGACCGCGGTGATCACCACGCCCTTGGTGTCCTCGCTCGCGCCAAGCTGGCGCGCGATCTGCGCGGTCAGCGGGATGGCGGCGATGCCCAGCGCCTGCTGGACCACGGGCCCGGCTGAGGGCTTGGGCTTGCCGGGGGTGCCAAAGCCGTTAGGATCGGCCTGCTGCGCTTCGGGATCGAAGGTCTGCTGGGCGAGTTCCTCCTCGCTCGGACGCTTGCCAACCAAGGCCTGCACGGTCATGCGCTGGCCGTTGCGGACCAGATCGATCGGGATGCGCTTGCCCGGTGCGGTGTTGGCCACGATGAACGACAGCGTCTGATCGGGGGTCACGTCCTTGCCATCGACCTTGACCACCACGTCGCCCGGCTGGAGCCCGGCCTTGGCCGCGCCCTGCCCGGGCTCGACCGACTGGATGAACTCGCCGCGGTTCTTGGCGAGGCCAAGGCTGGCGGCGAGATCGTCCGAGAGCTGCTGGATGCGCACGCCGAGATAGCCGCGTTCGATCGCCTGCCCATTGCGCAGCTTGTCCACGATCGGAGCGGCGATTTCCGCCGGGATCGCGAAGCCGATGCCGACACTGCCGCCGGTGGGCGAGAAGATCGCGTTGTTGATGCCGATCACGTTGCCCTGCATGTCGAACATCGGGCCGCCCGAGTTGCCCCGGTTGATCGACGCGTCGGTCTGCAGATAGCGGTCATAGGCCGAGCCCGAGCCGGTGTTGCGATAGACCGCCGAGATGATCCCGCTGGTCACCGTGCCGCCAAGGCCGAACGGATTGCCGATGGCGATGATCCAGTCCCCCACCCGCGCGTGGCGCGAATCGCCGAACTTCACGAACGGTAGCGGCTTGGTGCTGGTGATCTTGAGCACCGCGAGATCCGATGCGGCATCGCGGCCGATCAGCTTGGCCGGATAGTCGGTGCCGTCGGTCATGGTCACGGTAATCGATTCGATCTCGCCCTGGCCCTCGGCGGTGATGACATGGTTGTTGGTCACCAGATAACCGTCAGCCGAGACGATGAAACCCGAACCGAGCGACTGCGCCTCACGCGTTTGCGGTGCCGCGCCGCCCTGGCCGCCGCCGAACAGATCGCTGAACGGGGTGCCGGCAAAGGGATTGTTGTTCTGCACCTTGACCCGCTGGCGGGTCGAGATGTTGACGACTGCGGGCTGCAGCTGCTGGGTCAGATCGGCGAAGCTGGCCGGGGCACCGCCGCGCGGCACCACATTCTGCATCTGCGCCGTATCGTTCTGCGCAACTTGCGCACCGGCCGGAAAGCCTGTCGTCAGGGTCAGCGCGCTGCCGGCGAGGAGCAGCGCCGTAGTCACTCCGTAAGCGTATCGCACGTGGCAATTCCTCTTCAATTTAGCGCTTGGATTGAGCAGTGACGCGCGGGTCACGCGCGCCCGGTCCCTGTTCCGATTCCTCGCTTGCCGCTTTCACTATCCAGCGCCTTAACCGGGATTGAATGGCGCTGGCAGGCCTATTTCCCCCGGAACTGGCGCAAGTACGCGTTGTCGGGCGACAACACGATCGAGGTGCTGCTGCCTTTCTGTGCGAACGTCGCGTCATAGCTGCGCATCGCGCGGTAGAAATCATAGAAATCCGGATCTTGTCCGAAGCTTTTGGCATACGTCTTCGCGGCTTCTGCTTCGGCGGTGGCGAGGATGATCTGGGCATTCTTCTGGCCGCCCGCGCGGATGGTCGCTGCCTCCTGCTGGCGCGCCGTGGTCATGCGGGTGAAGGCCGCATCGAGCGGTGCGCCATCGGGCAGATCGGCGCGCTTGATCCGCACGTCGATCACTTGGGAGCCGTATTCGCGCGCCTCGCGGTCAAGCCCTTTGCGGATGTTGACCATCGCCTGCCCGCGATCGGCGGTGAGCAGCGAGGCGAACGTCCGCTTGCCGAGTTCCTGGCGCAGCACCGAATTGAGGATCGGCTGGAGTTGTTCGGCCACCCGGTCCACCGTCCCGGCAGTCTCGTACATCTTGACCGGGTCGATCACCCGGAAGCGGGCGTAGGCATCGACTTCGAGTCGGCGCTGATCGGCCGAGGTGACCTGCTGGCGCTCCATCGCGACATCGAGCACGCGCTTGTCGATCCGCACCACTTGCTCAAGGAACGGGATACGCCAGACGATACCCGCGCCGGTCTGGCCGAAATCGGCATTGGGGCGGAAGCGGTTGACCACACGGTTGGGCTCGCCCAATCGCACGATCACCGCTTGCTCGGTCTCATCCACCACGATGAGGCAGCTCGACAGCACGATCAGCAGCGCTGCCACCGCGATGATGGCGGCCTTCTGTTCGTTCCACAGCTTGATCCAGAACGCGTCCATCTCAGCGGCCCTCCTTGTCGGCAGGCGGCGGCGTCTGCTTGATCCCCGGCAGCGGAAGGTAGGGCATGACCCCACCCGTTTCGAGGATCACCTTGTCGGTCTGGCTCAGCACACGCTCCATGGTTTCGTAGTACATGCGACGGCGCGTGACTTCGGGGGCAAGCTTGTACTGCGCATAGACTTTGTCGAATGCGATCGCTTCGCCCTGCGACCCCTGCGTCAGCTGCTGGGCGCGGGCTTCGGCCCGGTTGACCGCGCTTTGCGCATCCTGCTGCGCGGCGAGCACTTCCTTGAACGCATCGACGACTTTGGCTGGCGGATCGGTCTTCTTGATTTCCACGCCCTGGATCTTCACGCCGGAACGATAGGCATCGAGCACGCGCTGCATCCGCTCGCGCACATTCTGCTCGATCATCGCCCGGCCCGAGCCCATGGCGTCGTTCAGCGTCACTTCGCCCACGGACTGGCGCATCGCCGCCTCGGCCACTTCGCGCACGGTCTGGTCCGGCTCGGCCAGCTGGAACATGTAGAGCTTGATGTCCTTGATGTTCCAGCGGACGAGGTACGTCAGATCGACGAGGTTCTGATCGCCCGTCAGCATCAGCTTTTCGCCGTCACCCTCGGGAATCGAATCGCGGCGGATCGAGGTCACGTCCTTCACCGTGACCGACTGGATCGGCCAGGGCAGCGTGAACGAGACGCCCGAGGCAATCGTATGGCTATAGGCCCCGAACGTGGTGACCACGCCCTTTTCCTGCGGCGCGATGCGGTGGACCATCGAGGTGCCGAGCCACAGCAGCACGACCGCGCCAATCGCAACGGGCACCCACGAGCCACCATCAGGGCGCTGCGGCAGGCGGAATGAAGGACCATCGCCAGCCCCGCCCCCACCACCGCCGCGCCGGCGGAACAGGTCTTCAAGGCTGGGCGGGCGGCGCGCGTCG
>CAIKKO010000114.1 GCA_903828025.1 uncultured Sphingomonadales bacterium | reverse complement strand
GGCCCCCGCCTCGCGCAGCACCTGCGCGGTCCGATAGGCGTCGTCGTTGTTGGTGGCGATGACCACGCGCTTGCCCGGCAGCACGCCAAAGCGCCGCACATACGTGCGCACGGCCTGCGACAGCATCACGCCGGGCCGGTCGTTGTGAGCAAATGGCATGGGCCGCTCGATCAGCCCTGTGGCGAGCACCACGCGCCCTGCCCGCACATGCCACAACCGCTGGGCAAAGCCATGCGCGGGCTTGGCGCCGGGTTCGACGAGCCGCTGGGAGAGCGTGAGGAAATTGTGGTCCCAATAGCCCGAGGCAGTGGTGCGCAGCAGGACTTCACCGCCGAGTTCCCTGATCCGCGCCACCATCGCAGCAGGGTCGATCGCCGGATCGGGATCGCGCAGCAGCGAGCCGCCGGGAACCGCATCCTGCTCGACCAGCATGACCCGCGCGCCACCTTCGGCCGCTTCAAGTGCAGCCTCGAGGCCGGCCGGACCTGCCCCCACGACGAGCACGTCGCAGAACCCCGCGCGCTGCGAGAAATTGTCCGGATCGGCTTCGGTCGGGGCATTGCCCAGCCCGGCAGCGCGGCGGATGAACCATTCGTAGACCATCCACTGCTTCGCCGAGCCGAAGAACGTCTTGTAATAGAACCCCGCACCCAGCGCCGGGGCGGCAAGACCGATGACGGACGCCACATCGAACGCCAGGCTGGGCCAGCGGTTCTGGCTCTGCACCGCCATGCCATCATAGACGAACAAGTCGGTCGCGCGGGTGTTGGGCTCGGCGCGCCCGCCCCGGCCCACCGTGACGAGCGCGTTGGGCTCCTCAACCCCGGCGGTCATGATCCCGCGCGGGCGGTGATACTTGAAGCTGCGGCCGACGAGGCCGACGCCATTGGCAAGCAGCGCGGCGGCAAGCGTATCGCCCCGCCGCGCCCGATACGTCGTGCCGTCGAAGGTGAAGCTGATCGTGTCCGCGCCCGTGGCGGCGCGTGCGGGGCCGCTCATGGCAGAGCCTCCGGGCCGACGGCGCGCACGGCTTCAATCACATGCGTGACGCGGTGGCGGGTGAGCACCATCCAGCCCCGGCAGCCATACGTATGCCGCCAGATCTCCTCATCGAGCCCCATCGGATTGGCGCGGGTGTAGAGCGTCTGCATGGCTTCCACCGGATCGGTGCCGGGCACGACGACCGAATCGACGGTGCGTTCATAGGTGAATTCAAGCTGGGCGCGCGGGCCGCAGTGGGGACAGGCGATCTGGTACATGTCTCAGCGCCCTTAGCGATGGTTCGGCATGGGGCCGACCGACGTTTCGTCGATGGTTGCCCCGGTCATGAAGCGTTCGAGGCTGAACGGCGCGTTGAGCGCATGCGCCTTGCCGGTGGCGAGCGTGTGGGCATACGTCCAGCCTGAGGCGGGGGTTGCCTTGAACCCGCCGTAGCACCAGCCGCCGTTGAGATAGAGCCCGTCGATCGGCGTCGGCCCGATGATCGGCGCGCCGTCGAAGCTCATGTCAGTCACGCCCGACCAGGTGCGCAGCATGCGCAGCCGCGACAGCGCGGGCATGATCGACACGGCCTGCGCAATCGCACCTTCGACCACGGTCGGCTGGCCGCGCCGGGCATAGCTCGGCCAGTTGTCCGGATCGCCGCCCATCACGATGCCGCCCTTGTCGGACTGGCTGATATAGCAGTGCAGCGACTGCGACATCACCACGCTCTGCACCATCGGCTTGACGCCTTCGGTGACGAGCGCTTGCAGGGTCTGCGATTCAATCGGCAGTTTCAGGCCCGCGAGGCCCGCGACCTGTCCGCTGTGCCCTGCGACGCAGATGCCGGTGCGGCCCGCCAGAATGCGGCCGCGCGTGGTCTCGACGCCGATCACTTTACCCCCGTCGCGCACGAAGCCGGTGACTTCGCACTTCTGGATGATATCGACGCCAAGCGCATCGGCGGCGCGGGCATAGCCCCAGGCGACCGCATCGTGGCGCGCGGTGCCGCCGCGGCGCTGGGTCAGCGCGCCGTCGATGGGGAAGCGCGCGCTGCGCGATAGATCGAGAAGCGGTTCGATCTTGGCGATCTGCGCGGGGGTTAGCAATTCCGCATCGATCCCGTCGCAGCGCATGGCATCGCCGCGCTCGGCGAGTTTGATCATATCTCCGTCGTTATGGCCGAGGAACATCGCTCCGCGCGGGCTAAACATGACGTTGTAATTG
>CAIKKO010000113.1 GCA_903828025.1 uncultured Sphingomonadales bacterium | reverse complement strand
GATCGCGGTGTTCGAGGCGCGCTACGACGAGATGGTCGAAGCGATCAGCACCGAAATGGGCGCGCCCTACGACCTTTCCTACAACGCGCAGGCCGAATGCGGGCCCGGGCACCTCAAGGAAACGGTCAAGGCCGCGCGCGCGTTCACGTGGGAGCGCTCCTTGGGCGAGCGCGGGATGCTGGTGCATGAGGCGGTGGGCGTCTGCGCGCTGATCACACCCTGGAACTGGCCGATCAACCAGCTTGCCGCCAAGATCGGCCCGGCGCTCGTTGCGGGCTGCACGATGGTGCTCAAGCCGAGCGAAATCGCGCCGCTTTCCGCGCAGCTGTTCGCTGAATTCATTCATGAAGCAGGCTTCCCGGCGGGTGTGTTCAACATGGTCCACGGCACCGGCCCCGGGATCGGTGACGCGCTCACCAGCCATCCGCTGGCGGACATGGTCTCGTTCACCGGATCGACCCGTGCGGGCATTCAAGTGGCCAAGTCCGCCGCCGACACGGTCAAGCGCGTCTCGCAGGAACTGGGCGGCAAATCGGCCAATATCGTGTTCGCCGACGCCGGACTGGAAGCCGCCGTCACGCGCGGAGTGCGCCACTGCTTCGGCAACAGCGGGCAATCGTGCAACGCGCCGACACGCATGCTGGTCGAGGCTTCGGCCTATGACGAAGCCGTCGCCATCGCCAAGCAGGCCGCCGAGGCGGTCACCTTGGGCGATCCGATGGAGCGCGGGCCGCATATCGGCCCGGTGGTGAGCAAGGTCCACTACGACAAGATCCAGCGCATGATTCAGGCCGGGATCGACGAAGGCGCGCAGCTCGTGACCGGCGGCACCGGCCGCGCGGACGGGTTCGAGCGCGGCTATTACGTCAAGCCCACGGTGTTTGCGGGTGTCCACAATGCCATGACCGTGGCGCAGGAGGAAATTTTCGGCCCGGTGCTGGTGATGATCCCGTTCAAGGACGAAGCGGACGCGATCCAGATCGCCAACGACACGCCCTATGGCCTGGCCGGGTATATCCAGAGCGGCGACCACGAACGCGCGCGGCGCGTGGCGCGGCAAGTGCGCGCGGGCAGCGTCTATCTCAACGGCGCGGGGCAGGACTATTGCTCGCCGTTCGGCGGCTTCAAGCAATCGGGCAACGGCCGCGAATGGGGCGAGTTCGGCCTCAATGACTACCTTGAGATCAAGGTGGTCAACGGCTTCCACAAACCATGAAACTCAGGGCATGATTCTCAAGGACATCGAGACGTTCGTTGTCGGCAACCCGCCGCCGCATTTCGGCGGGCGGTACTTCGTGTTCGTCAAGCTGACGACGGACTGCGGGGTGAGCGGGATTGGTGAGGCCTATTGTGTGCCGTTCTCGCCGCATCTGGTGGCGCAGATGATCGAGGACGTGTTCGCGCGCTATGCCGAAGGCACCGATCCGCACGATATCGAAAACCTGTGGCGGCGAGTCTATTCGAGCGGGTTCACCCAGCATTCCGACCTTTCGCTGATGGGCGTGCTGAGCGCGCTGGAAATGGCGTGCTGGGACATTATCGGCAAGGCAGCGGGACAGCCGGTCTACAAGCTGCTCGGCGGGCAAGTGCATGAACGGCTGCGCGCCTACACCTATATCTACCCGCGCCCCGGCGATCAGACCGATGTCTATCACGATCCCGATCTGGCGGCAGAGCGCGCCGCCGAATATCTCGGCATGGGCTTCACCGCGCTCAAGTTCGATCCGGCGGGGCCGTACTCGGCGTTCGACGGGCGGCAATTGTCGCTGGAGGCGCTCGATCTGTGCGAGCGCTTTGCCAACACCCTGCGCGAGGCGGTGGGCAGCAAGGCGGACTTGCTGTTCGGCACCCACGGGCAGATGACGGCGGCGGGTGCGATCCGGCTGGCGAAGCGGCTCGAAGCGGCCGATCCGCTGTGGCTGGAAGAACCCATTCCGCCCGACGCGCCCGAGGAAATGGCCAAAGTCGCGCGCGCAACCAGCATTCCCATCGCCACCGGCGAACGGCTCTCGACCAAATACGACTTCGCGCGGCTGATGGAAGCGGGCGGCGCGGCCATCCTGCAGATGAATTTGGGGCGCGTCGGCGGGCTGTTGGAGGCAAAGAAAATCGCGGGCATGGCCGAAGTGCGCCATCTCCAGATCGCGCCGCATCTCTATTGCGGGCCGGTGGTGGGTGCGGCCAATATCCAGCTCGCGACCGCGACGCCCAATTTCCTGATCCTTGAGAGCATCGAGGAATGGGGCGGGTTCCATACCGAAATCCTCAAAGCGCCGATCCGGTTCGAAGAGGGCCATGTCATCCCGCCGACCGCGCCGGGGCTTGGCGTCGAGCTCAACGATGATGTGGCGCGCGCCCATCCCTACACCGGCGACATGCTCCACCTCGAAATGACGCAGCACCCGGTCCAGTGATGGCAGTATTCTGATGGACGAGGCCGATTATGTGATCGTGGGCGGCGGGACCGCCGGATGCGTCGTGGCGACCCGCCTGTCCGAGGATAGCGGCACCCAGGTTGCGCTGCTTGAGGCGGGCGGATCAGACCTTTCGATCTGGATCCAGCTGCCGATCGGCTATGGCCGAACGTTCTTCGACAAGCGCATCAACTGGATGTTTGATACTGAGGCGAGCGATGGCCTGAACGGGCGCGCCAGCTACTGGCCGCGCGGTAAAGTGCTCGGCGGATCGGGCTCGATCAACGCCATGGTCCACGTGCGCGGCTTCCCGCACGATTTCGAGGACTGGAAGGCCATGGGCAATCCCGGTTGGGGCTGGGACGATGTGCTGCCGTTCTTCATGGGCAGCGAGGACCACGATCTGGGCCCGAGTTCGGTCCACGGCAAAGGCGGCCCGCAGCACGTGACCGACATTTCGGGCGGTGTGCATCCACTGTGTCGGCGGTTCCTCGAAACGGGCAACGAACTGGGCTTTCCGGTCACGCACGATTTCAACGGGGCGAATGGCGAAGGCTTCGGGATCTATTCGATCAACACACGCGGCGGCTGGCGCGCCTCGACCGCCAATGCCTATCTCTGGCCGGTGCGCAAACGCCCCAACCTTTCGATCCTGACCAAATCGCAGGCCGTGCGCGTGCTGATCGAGGACGGCCGCGCGGTCGGCGTGGTCTATCGGCAAGGCACGGTGGAGAAAACCATCCGCGCGCGGCGTGAGGTGATCCTCTGCGCGGGCGCGATCGGATCGCCGCATATCCTGCAGCATTCGGGCATCGGCAATGGCGCAGTGCTGCGTGAGCACGGCATCCCGGTGGTGTTGGATGCGCCCGCAGTCGGCCGCAATCTGCAGGACCACCTCGCGGTCAGCTACTTTTACAAGACCCGCGTGCCCACGCTCAACAACGTGCTGTTTCCGCTGATCGGCAAGGTGCGTGCGGCGCTGCGCTATGCGTTCGATCGTACCGGGCCGCTGTCGATGAGTGTCAATCAGGCGGGCGGCTTCGTGCGCGGCGGGCCGGATGCGACCCGGCCCAACCTCCAGCTCTATTTCAGCCCGGTGAGCTATACCAAGACACCCTTGGCGGCGCGCAAGCTGCTCAATCCCGATCCGTTCGCGGCGTTCCTGCTCTCGTTCAACAGCTGCCGCCCGACGAGCCGGGGGCACTTGCAGATAGCCTCATCCGATCCGTTCGCGCCGCCCGCAATCTTTCCCAATTATCTCGACACCGACCACGATGTGGCGGAAGCGCGCGAGGGCGTGCGGCTTTTGCGCAGCATCGCGCGGACCAATCCGCTGGCCGAAATCATCACCGAGGAACTGATCCCCGGCCCCGGTCTCGAGAGCGAGGACGCGCTGTTGGAAGATTTCCGCGCGCGCGCCGACACCGTCTATCACCCCACCTCGACCTGCATGATGGGCCCCGATCCGGCGACATCGGTGGTGGATAGCCAGCTGCGCGTGCACGGCGTGGCGGGCCTGCGCGTGATCGACGCTTCGGTTTTCCCCACCGTCACCAGCGGCAACGCCAATGCGCCGACGGTGATGGTGGCCGAAAAGGGCGCGGCGATGGTGCGGGCTGGCGCCTAGCGGCGCGGCACGACTTCGTAGCCCGGCTCTTCGGGCTCGTCGTCGACCATCTGATCGGGAAAGCCCGTGCCCAGCACCTTCACGCCCACTGGCTCCTCATAGCGGCGGATGATGTTGGGCGAGTTCTCGCGCGGGCCGTAAGCGGCCTCGCCTTCCTTGAACAGGCGCACGATCAGCGGCGACATTTCGACCGGCACGCCGGTTTCCTTCGCGATCTTGTCAAAGAGGCCGACGTCCTTGGAGACGAGGTCCATGGTGAAATTGATGTCGCGGCTGCCGCTCAGGATGACCTGGCTTTCCGTCTCGTGGACGAAGCTGTTGCCCGAGGAAATGCGGATCGCCTCATAAGTCGTGTTCATGTCGAGCCCCATGGCCTTGCACACGGTC
>CAIKKO010000112.1 GCA_903828025.1 uncultured Sphingomonadales bacterium | reverse complement strand
TCCACGCCTATCTGATCGACCAGCAGAAGCAGACCCGCGCCGACGAACTGGCCAAGCAGAAGGCCGGCAAGCCGCTCGACGGGCCGAGCCTCACCATCCTCTCGAACTACTGAAGGGCAGCCCATGGATTTCTCGACTCTCGATAACCCCCGGCTGGAATTCGCGTTCGCCTGCACCTTGCGCTTTACGCGCGTGCAGATGGTCCCCGATGTACCGAGCGGCGGCATGCGCAGCGCGGTCTATGTCGATGAGGGTGAGTTCGAAGGGCCCCGCCTGAAGGGCCGTGCGGTGCCGAACTCGGGCGGCGATTATGCCTTCTTCCGGCCCGATGACACGGCGGTGTTCGATGCGCGCTACATGCTCGAAGTCGATGACGGCACGCTGATCTACATGCAGAACAAGGGCTTCCTCTGGGGCCGCGAGCCCGGCACGATGGACCGGCTGCGCCAGTGGGCCTTCGCGGGCGGCGCGCCCGTGCCGCACGCCGAATACTACCTGCGCGCGCAGCCCACGTTCGAAACCAGCAAGGGCCCGCACGACTGGCTGACCCGCCACGTGTTCATCGGCGTCGGCGAGCGGCGGCCGGATGGCAATCACGTACGGTATTACGCGCTGACTTGACGCGATCCGCAAGGCACGCCACAATGCTAACAATTGGTAGAAAATAAGATGGGAGAGTCCCGCCGGTGAAGCTGCATCTGCCGCCCCGCGTCAGCCCGAAGACCTTCGATGCCATGCTCACCGCGTCTGCCGGTGTGGTTGGCAAGGACTGGGTCATGGCCACTGACGCCGACCGTGACGCCTATTCGGACGTCTATGCGCCCGGTTCATCCGAGGAATGGCCCGCAGGCGCTGCCATTGCGCCCGCAAGCGTTGAGGAAGTGCGCGCAATCGTGCGCCTCGCGAACGAGCACAAGACCCCGCTCTGGCCCATCGCGCGCGGCAAGAACCTGGGCTACGGGGCCGCAGCGCCGCGCATGGAAGGCTCGATCGTCCTCGATCTCGGGCGGATGAACAAGATCCTCGAGCTCGATAGCCAGCTCGCCTATTGCGTGGTCGAACCGGGCGTGGGCTTCTTCGACCTCTATGAGCATATCCAGCGCGAGAAGGCCCCGCTGTGGCTTTCAGTGCCGGGCAATGCCTGGGGCTCGGTGCTCGGCAACGCGCTCGATCACGGCATCGGCTATACGCCGTATGGCCTGCATGCGCGCAACTTGTGCGGGATCGAAGCGGTGCTGCCCGATGGCGATCTGGTGCGCACCGGCATGGGCGCGATGGAGGGCAACCCCTCGTGGCACTTGTTCCCGTTCAGCTATGGCCCGACTTTCGATCTGGCGTTCACCCAGTCGAACCTCGGCGTGGTGACCAAGGCGGGCGTGTGGCTCCAGCCCGCGCCCGAAACCAGCCTCGAACTTGTGTGGGATATCCCGAACGAGGAAGATATCGCCTGGGTGGTCGATACGATTGCGCCGCTCAAGATCTCGGGGCTGATCGACCAGAACGTGTTCGTGCCGTCGTGGCTGGGCAAGATGGTGCTGAAAGGCCAACGCAAGGATTTCTGGGACAAGCCCGGCGCGATCCCCGAATGGCGGGTGCAGGAACTGCTCAAGCAATACAAGCTGGGCTACTGGCAGGTCGCGCTGCGGCTCTATGGCGACGAGAGCGTGGTCAAGGCCAAGGCCGAAGTGGTCAAGGCGGCGATGAAGCGCCACCTCGATGCCGAACCTGCCGAGCATTGGTGGCATCAGGGCGAACCCGTCGGCCAGTACGAGATCACGATGGGCGTGCCCTCCGCCGTGCCGCTGCAGATGTCTGACTGGATCGGCGGGCGCGGCGCGCATATGGGCTTCTCGCCCGTGGTGCCCGCAACCGGCAAGTATGTGATGGATCAATTGAAGCGCAGCCGGAAGATCATCGCCGACCACGACGTCGATTTCTACGCCAGCTTCACGATTGGCGGGCGGTTTGCCAACAATATCAACATGCTGATGTATGACCGTGATCAGCCTGAAATGGTCGCCAACATGCGCAATCTGTTCAATGCGCTGATCAGCGAGACGGCCAAGGCCGGCTACGCCGAGTATCGCACGCACCTCGGCTGGATGGACCCGGTGGCCGATACGTTCGGTTTCAACAACAGCGCGCTGCGGCGGATGACCGAGAAGGTGAAGAACGCGCTCGATCCGGCGGGGATCATCGCGCCGGGCAAGCAGGGCATCTGGCCCGCCGCCTATGCCGCGCAGCGGGGAGGGAAGGCATGAACAATGCAACGCTTTCGCGCGGCCTGCTGATCGGCGCGCTGGTACTGGCAGGCGGCAGCGCCGTGCTGGCGGACGCACCGCCGCCAGCGGGCGGTCACCCGCCGATGCCACCGTATATGATGCGGCCCGAAGCCCCGACGGGCGACCGCCTCAAGCCCGGCGGTGACGGCAAAGTGCTGTTCGAAGTCCACTGCGGCTATTGCCACCTGCTTGGCGGCATGGGCACCAATCTGCTTACCAAGCAGCGGATGATGATGGGCGAGACGCCGGACAAGGGCCTGCTCGCCAATCGCACCGACCTGACGGCGGACTATGTGAAAAGCGTTGTGCGCATGGGCAAGAATGCGATGCCGGCGCAGACCCGCGTGGATGTTACCGACGCCGAGCTGGACGCGGTCGCCAAGTATCTCGGGAAGGCGGGCTGATGCGGATTGACCGGCGCGGCTTGCTCAAGGGATCGGCGCTTGCGGGCGCGGCGGTGGGCCTTCCGATAGGCGCGCAGGCGGCTGCAATGGTCCCGGCGCTGCTGGTGTTTGACAGCCGTCTGGCCGAGTCCGCAGACTTCGCGCGCAGCGTGGCCGTGCCGCAGCCGATCGACCTTGCCAAAGTGCCGCTGCGCGCAGTGCAGCAGGCGCTTTCCGGCGCGGGCCGGATCGAGGGCCTCACGCGCTGGAGCGACTGGACCGTGCTGCGCGGGTTGCTCGAAGGCCAAGGCCTGCGCCGCGCCAGCGAGGCGCGCCTTGCCGCGCCGCTTTCGGGCCACGATGGCCTGTGGCGCTGGAGCATGGCGGCGCGCTGACTGCGCTGCGCGAAGACGTACCACCAGGTGAAATCCGAGGGCACCGGAGCGCTTCGCGCGCGGGGCCCTTAAGCCGTAAGCCAGCGCTGCGCCTGCCCAACCGGGCATGGCCTCTTGACCGCGCCTCGCGGACATTTAGTATGCAACACTAACAATTTCGCACGGAATGCGGAGTCGGGAGGGAGCAGCAAGGCCATGGGCGAAGTCACGCTCTACCATTGGGAGCCGAACGCCAATTCGGGCAAGCCGATGCTTGCGCTGATGGAAAAGGGCGTGCCCTTCGCCAGCCACTATATCGACATGCTGCAGTTTGATCAGCACAGGCCCGAATACCTCGCGATCAATCCGCAAGGCACGATCCCGGCGATGACGCACCATGGCCCCGATGGACTGAGAGTGCTGACGGAAAGCACCGCGATCATGGAATACGTCAACGCGGCGTTTGCGGGGCCGGACCTGATGCCCGCCGATGCACAGGACCGCTGGCGGGTGCGGTGGTGGATGAAGTTCATGGACCAGTGGCTCGGCCCCAGCTTCTCGATGATCGGCTGGAGCGTGTTTGTCGGGCCGATGGTGCGCAAACGCGATCCAGAAGAGCTTGCCGCCGCGATTGACCGCATTCCGCTCCCCGAACGCCGGATAGCGTGGCGCAAGGCGATCAACGGCGATTTTTCGGAAAGCGAGATGGCCGAAAGCCGCCGCCGCGTGGCGCTGGGCATCGCCAAGCTGGAGGAAGAGCTCGGCAAGCGCGACTACGTCGGCTCGGACCAGTATAGCCTTGCCGATATCAACATCTTCAATTCGACCTATTCGCTGCCGCTCTCGCAGCCCGATCTTGCCAGCAAGGACAAGACGCCGAACATTATGCGCTGGCTCAAGCGCGTTTATGAGCGCGAGGCCGTCACACGCACGTGGGCAATGGGCAAGACCGATCTGGCCGCGCGCTAAAGCCTCATCATGGAAGGAATCGTCTGATGGGCACAGTGCTCTATCACGGCGAGCCCAACGGGGCGTCGCTCACGGTGCTGGCCGCGCTGGCCGAAAGCGGGCTCCAGATCGAATGCCAGCCGATCAACCTGCTGGCAGGCGCGCGCCACACGCTTCCCGGCATTGCCCAATCTATCGCGCTTGATCTGGGCATCGAGGGTGAGGGGCCGGTGCTGGTCGTCGATGGCGAGGCCATGACCGAATCGGTGTTCCTCGCGCAGTATTTCGATGAGCTGGCCGGGGGCT
>CAIKKO010000111.1 GCA_903828025.1 uncultured Sphingomonadales bacterium | reverse complement strand
GACCTTGCGTCGCACCGGCAGCGAAGGGTTGTAGCGACTGCGCGCGAAACTCGGCCTGTGCCGCTTCGTCGAGCGCGACGAGCGGGGCGGCTTCAACGGGGGCGAAGCGGGGCCAGAACATCAGCGCGAGCACAATCAGGCCGACGAGTGTGCCAAGGCCGCGGCCCCACTGCGCGCTGCCGACATTTTCAGCAAGGTCGGGCGCGAGCGGCCTCCTTGCGGCCCAGACTTCGATCTTGCGGCACACCATGTCCCAATACCGTGCAACAGGATGGGCGCTATCGCGGAACGAAGGTCGGGGCGGGGGCGATGGTGCGTCGCTGATCACAATCGGAGCGCGACGAATGGGCGCAGCGCCAGCGCGCGCGCGACCGAAAGTCACGCCTCCGGCCAGCCCCATCTCTTCGCGCGGGCCCAACACCCCGATCATATCCCTTCCGCTGCCGGTATCGACCGCGTCGACACCCGTGCCGCCCCGTGCGGACGCCCGGATTTGCCTGCACCTACAAGGTTAATTCAGGGTAAAAAGGCGGCGAGTGGAGCCGATCAATGGGCGGGGCAAGGGTAGCGTTTGCGGAAAAGATCCGCGACGGCCTGGGATACCGAAATCCGGGGCCGAGCGGCCGCCGGATAGCCGCGCATTTGGGCCATGATGTCATCACTCGTCAGCGCGCCATGCTCAGGCGGACAGGCACTGGGCTTGCCGCTCGCAGCCTCCGCCTTGATCTGCTTGCGAAAGGCTTGCGCAGAACCGGCGACTTCGGCCTTGAGCAGGCTCACATCGGACGAGAACAGCGCCATCGGACCCTGCGCCTGCAGCGCTTCTGCCTTGGCGAGGAATACGGCAACGGACATGGTGCCAGTTTCGGCTGCCACCTGTTGAGGCAGAGCCAGCCAGATCGCGAATGCAACGCAAATGAACCCACGCTTCATGGCTGGCATACTTTCCGCAATACCTAGTGAAATCTGTTGAACCGTAGTCACTTCGCCCGGTACTTGCTATCCTGACGATGGATTTGTCACAGACTGGTGGGGCGGCGCGCACATGAGCGAGACACAAGTGATCGGCGACGCCATCAGCACAAGCCTGTTGGTGCGCACGGTTGAGCCCTCGGCTGGTGAGGCAGATCAGGGGCACACCCACGAAAGCGCCTGCCTCAATTGCGGCACACCGCTGATCGGCAGCCACTGCCACAATTGCGGACAGACAGCGCACGTCCACCGCACGCTCGGAGCCTTTTTCCACGACCTTCTCCACGGTGTTTTCCACTTCGAAGGCAAAGTCTGGCGCACGATCCCGATGCTGGTGCTGCGCCCGGGTACACTGACCCGCGAATATATCGATGGCCGGCGTGCGAGCTATGTTTCGCCGCTGGCCCTGTTCCTGTTCAGCGTTTTCCTGCTCTTCGCCGCGATCAATTCCACGGCAGGAAAGGCCGAATTCGCGGAAGGTGATCAGGCGAAAGTCAAGGCCGAGGCTATCAAAGGGCTCTCGCAGGCACAGCAGCCGCTGCCTGCTCTCCGGCAGAAGCGCGCCGCTATGGAAGCCAAGGGCGAAGATACCGACGAAATCGATCAAGAGATCGCGAGTCGCGAAAAGGTCGTCGCGGTGGCCAGCAGAATGGCGGGGGGCGAGCATATTAAATCAACCGGCTTCAGCTTGCTCGACGGCGTGATCGACGAGGCCACTGCCAACCCGAATCTCGTAATCTACAAGATGCAGAGCCACGCGTATAAATACAGCTGGGTGCTCATTCCGATCTCCGTGCCTTTCCTGTGGCTGCTCTTTCCGTTCAGCCGCCGCTTCCACCTCTACGATCACACGGTGTTCGTGACGTATTCGCTGAGCTTCATGACCTTGCTCAGCACCACAGCGATGGTCGCTGGCGCGCTTGGCGCACCGGCCATTTCCGGCTTTCTCATGCTGACGCCGCCGCTCCATATGTACCGGCAGTTGCGCGGCACGTACAGCGTTTCAAGGTTCGGCGGCGTGTTGCGCACGGCCGCACTCGGAATCTTCGCCTTTATCGCGCTGCTGATCTTTGCGGTCGCAATCGCGGCCGAAACAGGGGCAGGTTAAGCGCTCCAGTTCAGCAATCGAGCACGAAGGGTCCGGCAGCGCGCGCTTCCAAGGCCGCATGCGCTTTGCCAGCCTCGGCGAGGTCAAACCGGCCGCCCAGCGTGAGCGGAAGGTCACCAGCGGCGATTGCCTTGAACAGAGCGTCCGAAGCGGCAAGCAGCGACTCGCGCGTCGCAATATAGGGCCACAGGAACGGCCGGGAGACTTTGGCCGAACGCACGCCGAGCCGCGAGAGATCGAACGGCGGGATCGGGCCTGAGGCCTGCCCGTAGTGGACGAGATGGCCTTTGACTGCGAGCGAGGCGAGCGATCCCTCGAACGTATCCGCACCCACGGCATCATAAGCGGCATCAACCCCTGCGCCGCCTGTAAACGCCATGACGCGTGCGCTGACGTCTTCGTCACGGTACGCGATCACATCCTCACAGCCCGCCGCACGGGCAATGTCGGCCTTCTCCGGCGATCCGGCCGTGCCGATCACCCGCGCCCCGCGCAAGCTGGCCATGCGCGCGACCAACTGTCCCACGCCGCCCCCGGCCGCCTGCACCAGCACAGCCATGCCGGGGCGCACCGGCTCGACTTCATCAACCAGCGCCTGCGCAGTCAGGCCTTTAAGGAACCACGCCGATGCCACGCCGTCGTCAATCCCGGCGGGGACGGGGACCGCAAGCGAAGCGCTGATCACCCGGGCGCGGGCATAGGCGCCGTAGTTCCGGGCAATGTAGGCGATACGGTCACCCGGCTGGAAATCCGCGACGCCTTCACCGACCGCTTCGACAATGCCGACGGCCTCAAGCCCCGGTATCCCCGGCAGATCGAGTGTTCTGTAGGACCCGGAGCGCACATAGATATCATGAAAATTGACCGACGCGGCACGCTGCCGGACCAGCAATTCGCCCGGCCCCGGCTGCGGCACCTCGATCGGTTCGATCACCATGACGTCCGGTCCGCCGTAGGCACGGATCACGATTGCCTCGCTCGCAATGCCCATGGCCAATTCCGCCCTGTGTGAAAATCAGGCGCCAGCTGGCTGGGCGTCGCCCGATCCAGCGAAGCGCCGGCCTGCACGTGGCACCGTAGAACCCTGCGTAGTGGCCGGGCGCGCCGGACCACTGGGCGCTTCGGGCCGGTCGATCTTGCCGTCTTCCATCAAGGCGCGGATGTCCTCACCGCTCAGCGTCTCGTATTCGAGCAAAGCTTGCGCGAGCAGATGGAGCTTGTCCTCGTTGGTCTTGAGGATATCGGTCGCGCGGGCATGCGCACCATCGACGAGCGTGCGAATCTCACTGTCGATAAGCTTGTTGGTCTCGTCAGACATCATCGTCCGCTGCGAGCCGCCCATGCCGAGGTAGCCTTCCTGCGCCTCTTCATATTGCAGCGGCCCAAGCTTGTCCGACATGCCCCACTTGGTGACCATGCTGCGAGCGAGGCTTGTGGCGTACTGGATGTCCGACGACGCGCCCGAAGAGACCTTGTCGTAACCGAAGATCAGTTCCTCAGCGACGCGGCCGCCCATGCTGACCGAGAGATTCGCGTGCATTTTGTCACGGTGGTAGGAATAGCTGTCGCGCTCGGGCAGCCGCATGACCATCCCCAGCGCGCGGCCGCGCGGGATGATCGTCGCCTTGTGGATCGGATCGGACGCCGGTTCGTGGACCGAGACGATCGCGTGACCCGCCTCGTGGTAGGCGGTCATCTTCTTCTCGTCGTCAGTCATGACCATCGAGCGCCGCTCGGCACCCATCATGACCTTGTCCTTGGCGTCCTCAAATTCCTGCATGGCAACAAGGCGCTTGTTACGGCGCGCGGCGAGCAGGGCGGCTTCGTTGACGAGGTTGGCAAGATCAGCGCCAGAAAATCCGGGCGTACCGCGCGCGATCACGCGCGGCAGCACGTCGGGTGCAAGCGGCACTTTCTTCATGTGGACGCTGAGGATCTTTTCGCGGCCGTCGATATCGGGGATGGGAACAACCACCTGGCGGTCAAAGCGGCCCGGGCGCAACAGCGCGGGATCGAGCACATCGGGGCGGTTGGTCGCCGCGATGATGATGATGCCCTCGTTGGCCTCGAACCCGTCCATCTCGACCAGCAACTGGTTGAGGGTCTGCTCACGCTCGTCGTTCGAATTGCCGAGCCCGTGGCCGCGATGACGGCCGACCGCGTCGATTTCGTCGATGAAGACGATGCACGGCGCATTTTTCTTGGCCTGCTCGAACATGTCTCGCACCCGGCTGGCGCCAACGCCGACGAACATCTCCACGAAGTCCGAACCCGAGATGGTGAAGAACGGCACGCCCGCCTCCCCCGCGATCGCACGGGCGAGCAAGGTCTTGCCGGTGCCGGGCGAGCCGACCAGCAGCGCGCCCTTGGGGATCTGGCCGCCAAGCTTGGAAAAGCGGCTGGGATCGCGCAGAAACTCGACGATTTCCTCAAGCTCCTCGCGCGCCTCGTCGATACCGGCAACATCGTCGAACGTCACTTTGCCCGAACGCTCGGTCAGCAGTTTGGCCTTGGATTTGCCAAAGCCCATTGCGCCCGAACCGCCGCCCTTCTGCACCTGACGCAGCGCAAAGAACGCAACCCCCAGGATCAGCAGAAAGGGCAAGGAATTTGCGAGGATAACAATGAGGAGGCTGGTCTCTTCGGGCTCTTTGCCGGCATAGCGCACGCCATTGTCCTGCAGCAGCTTGGTCAGTTCGCCGTCGCCCGGAACCGGGACCGTGGCGAACTGCTGGTCGTTCTTGAGCGTACCGGTAATACGCCCCTGACCGATCTGCACCTCGCGGACCTTGCCTTCGGCAACACTGGCGCGGAAATCCGAATAGGGAATCATTGTCCCGGTGGGATCAGTCCGCGTGTTGAACATCGAGACGACCAGAAGCAGCGCGAGGAAGATCCCACCCCAAATGAGCAGGCTCTTGATCCAAGGGTTACCCTGCGGTTGATCATCATTCATGGCACGGCTTTCGATCCGGGAAGACTGTGGTGATCAATGTAGGGACGGCGGGGGGAATGGCAATATAACCCTGCGGGCGAAATTCCTGTCCTCAAGGGCTCCGCTCAGCAAATCTCTCCATCAAAGGCATGGTCGGGACGGCGGGGCGGGGCTTTCGCAAACCGCCAGACGGACTTGCGCCCATCGCCGCGGATATTTGCGAGCGTTGCGATTCGACCGATTGCAAGCTGGTCGTACCAGCGGGCAAGCGCGCTGCCGCGCGGCGCGGCGCACCCGAATTCAGCAACAATGTGCTCAAGCACCCGCAACACCACCACGCGCGGCGCATCGCCCGGTGACCATGCGAGGGTCTGTCCGCTGCGGGTCGCAGACCCGAATTCCCGCGCTGCTGCCCATTCTATCGCCGTGTCGGCTTCGGCGAGATGGCTTGCACTTTCCGCCAGCGCGCCAATGTTCAACCATGACGCTGCGGCCAGATCGGTGCGAATGCGTGCCCTTTCAAACCGCGTGTCATGGTTCGATGGATCGAGCACCGGGTTCAAGCCCGATCCGGTCAACACTGCGTCCAATTCGGCCTGGCGCCAGCCAAGCAGGGGACGCAGAAGCGGGCATTGGGGCCGGCCGGGTACAAGCGAAACCCGGCGCATAGCAGCAAGGCCGCGCACCCCTGCCCCGCGATTGAGCCGCATGACCAGAGTTTCCGCCTGATCGTCGGCATGGTGCGCCGTAACCAAAGCGGCGAGTCCCGTGGCAAATGCCCAATCGCCCAACGCCGCGTAGCGTCCTTCGCGGGCTCGCTCTTGCACCCCGGAACCGGGTGCCATGTTGAGCGTCAGGATCGTGTGTGCAAGGCCAAGCGACGCGCACATCGCCGCCACGGCTGCGGCTTCGTCCGTGCTTTCTGGACGCAAACCATGATCGACTGTAGCCACAGCGCAAGGCACACGTTGGGCCGCTGCAAGCAACAGCAAGGCCAGACTGTCCGGTCCGCCTGAAACTGCCAACCCTACAGGCGTATCTTCGGGCCAGACCGCCGACCAATCTGCGGCAAATCGTTGTCGGTGTGCGATATCAATTGCAAGTCACCGGCTTGACTGCCGCCTCGTATTGGGACTTCAACCGCCCGGCCAGCTCGGTTGGATAGGTCTGCCGGAATTCGCCGAACGCGACGCAAGCCCGCTTCTCTTCCTTGAGCCGACCCATAGCTACGCCGAGATAGAGCAGACTGTCAGCGGCGCGATCACCCTTGCGATCAGCCTGGTAGTTCTGGAGGAAATACTGAGCCGCCGTGCCCGGCTTTCCGTCATCGAGATAAGCGCGTCCGAGCAGGTTGCGGGCATAACTGATCCGGGCGTGGCGCGGGAACTGTTGGACAACCCGGAGCAGTTGCTGCTGGGCTTCAGGGAAGAACTTGGCTTCCCACAGGCGGTAGCCGTAGGTGTATTCGTCCTCACCTTTGTCGTCCGAGGACGGCTTTTCGATGGCCATAACCGCAGCAACACGATCTGCCGGCGGTTCACTGCGGCCGGTCTCAGGTTTTGCCGAAGGTTTAGTGCCAGACTTTGCGCTCGGCTTGGCCGCCTCAGCCAATGGCACTTGCGCGGTGACGGAAGCGCTTGAGGCAGGTTGCGATGCGCTAGCGCTTGTGGCTGGGCTCGCAGTGCTGGCCGCAGCCTCAAGCGCTGCCATGCGTGCATCGAGCTTCGAGAGGTGGTTCTGGTTTTCCTCGCTCGCCGCAGTGAGGCGCTGCATCTGTGCCTCGACTGCATCCATGCGTGTCAGCAGGTCAGTTACCGCAGTTGTAGCGGGGGCTGCGGTCGGCGCGGTGTTTGCGGGGGTTGCAATCTCGGGCCCGAACGTTTTGCCTGCCCCGTCGGGAAACACCTTGCGCTGTACGGCGCGCAACTCCGCCTCGATCCTGCGCAGGCGGACCTCAGTGGTCTCCGGTGCCGCCTGGGCCTGCGCATGGGCGACTGGCACGGTTCCGAACGACATCGTCATCGCCAGAACCGGGCCTAGCAAAGCGGCCAGCGCCGAGTGCGCACGGCCCGAGCCAATTGTAGTCTTCATCTTTACTCCCGTCCGGTTATTCCCGCATCCATGCGCCGTCTTGACGGTTGGACGCAAGCGCAGCGGCGCAATTTGGCGAAGAGAGCGGAAGATTGCGCAGGGTGCTGCGCAAGTCGAGTGGCGGGTCACGGCGTGGCAGGATGGAGTGCAGGCGCAGGAGTCTGTGCTGCCGCGCCGTTCACACCTGGCGACTGGCCGCGCGCGCGCAGACTGGCCACATCGACAGGAACGTCTTTCATCACTTTTTCGGACTCGGCAAGCCGCGGAACCGCTTGCCCACCTATAGTAATGGCGAGTGCATCGGGCCGTCCGGTCCAGAGCTTTGGTGCGGCCACATCCGCCGGGACGGTGTAGCTTTCGCCTTTGGCAAGTTGCTTTTGCATCAACTGCTTGCCTTGCCCGTCATAGAACTTGACCCAAATACCGCCTTCAAGCGCTGTGAAAACAACCGCGCCAGCCGCCGCCGGGGCAGACGCAGGGCTTGCAGCTCGCGCCTGCGCGCGCGTCAGATCCTGAGGACGCGACTCCACCACACTAGCCAGCGAAGGCAGCGCTACCGTCGGAGTATAATAGCTGCGCCAGAATACCGCGCCAAGTGCAAGGATCCCGGATACAAGCAAGAGCGCCAGCCAGCCGACCAGACGCGAGGGGGTCTTGGGGGGATCGCCGACCTCGAACTGGTGCAGGACCCGCGGCTCCTTCCGCGGCGAGCTGCCTTCCAATTCCGACCTGACAGCATCGGCGATCATCGCACCATCGAGCCCAACGTCGCGCGCATAGCTGCGCGCAAAACCAAAAGCATAGGGCCGCCCCGGCAAAGCGGCATAGTCGCCAGCCTCAAGCGCCTCGACATGCCGCAGTGTGATTCGCGTCCGCTTCGCGATATCCGAGGTGCTGAGCCCAAGGGCCTCGCGCGCCGCCTTCAGGCGCACTGACACGGTTACTCCGGAAAGGTCGACGATCGAGGGGGCGGCTGGACCGTGATCCAGCACGGGCGCAGCCTCGAACCCGGCCTCGGTCAAGGCCGCACGATCTCCTGTGTCCATGTCACTTCCGCCGTCATCAATCACGGCTTGGCTCCCGTCATTCATTGTTGTCCGGGCATTCCCTGATTAGGCTGCGACCCTATCGTGAGGCAGCCTTGCCGCGGTCGAAAAGTCAACGCTTTTAAGTCCCAAGCAGCTTCAAATGAGACGTCCGTGCGGCAGGATCAGTCGCAATCAATTCCGCGCTCACTCGCCCAGCCCGCGATCGCTGCGCGCATGTTAGCAGGAGGCTTGGCCAGCCAGCCGTCCATGGCTGCCCGGATTTTCGGTATTTCAACCTTGCGCACCAGTTCCTTGACCGGGCCGACAGCGGCAGGCGTAATCGAAAGCCGAGTGATGCCGATCCCCAGCAGGGCCAATGCTTCGAGCCTGCGCCCCCCCATTTCGCCGCACACCGTCAAATCGGTGCCTGTTGGGGCAACCGCCACCACCACCCGGCGCAGGAATCGCAGGATCGCCGGCGAGAGCCAATCGTAGCGTTCGGCCAGTTTGGGGTGCGATCTGTCTGCTGCGAACAGAAACTGGGTGAGGTCGTTCGTGCCGATCGAAAGAAACGAGAGGCGCGGGGCGAGCAAG
>CAIKKO010000110.1 GCA_903828025.1 uncultured Sphingomonadales bacterium | reverse complement strand
GCCAGCGTGTTCCACAAGTGGATCAAGAACTTCATCGACGGCGGCAACCAGCACGACGTCACGTTTGCGCAAGTCGGCGTGCCATTCTCGACCATTCCGGGCGCGACGGCGGATACCGTCATCAGTGACTTCTCGACGCCGATCAACGTGGCCGGCACCAAGCAGCTGACCGGCATCGAACTCGCCGCACAGAGCCAGTTCAGCTTCCTGCCGGGCTCACTCAAGAACCTCGGTGCCAACGTCAACTTCACGTATGTCGATGCCGACGAGGCGCTGACCGGCATTTCCGATATCAGCTACAACGCCACGCTCTACTACGAAACCGAGGCCTGGGGCATGCGCGGGTCGCTCAGCCACCGCAACCGCTGGTATTCGGGCCATAGCAGCGATCCGATGAGCGCCGATACGCGCGGCTTCGAGGGGTCGACCTACATCGACGCCTCGGCGTTCTGGAATGTCACCCCGCGCGTGCAGGTGACGATCGAGGGCATCAACCTGACCAATGCAAAGGACACGCAGTTCTGGGGTCAGGCGCGCTATCTCTACAACCAGAACCAGAGCGGCGCGACCTATCTCGCCGGGGTTCGCTTCAAGTACTGACCGGCCTCATCCGGCCATCGTTCCGGCGGAAAGCGCTCCCCTGTCACGAGGGGGGCGCTTTTGCGCTATAAGGCAGGGCCAAACAGGACTGGGCCATGATCGTCTCGCACCGCCACCGCTTCATTTTTGCCGCCGTGCCCAAGACGGGCACGCATGCGGTGCGGCAGGCGCTGCGCGAGCAGATGGGGCCGGACGATGCCGAGCAGGTCGGCCTGTTCGTCAACCGGCGCTTTCCGTGGGAAGAGCTGGCGGCCGTGCAGCACGGGCACTTGTCGCTGCGCCAGGTCCGCCCGTTCCTTGGCGAGGAGGCGTTCGGCAGCTATTGCAAGTTTGCGTTCGTGCGCAATCCGTTCGACCGGTTTGTGTCTTACTGCGCGTTCATGCTGCGCGGCGGGGACTTGTTTCAGCGCCGCCCGCGCGAGGCGATGCATCATTTCCTGTTCCGCGATCCGCCCGAGGGGCATATCCTGTTTCAGCCGCAAGCGGCGTTGCTGACGGATACGGATGGCCAGACGCTGCTGACCGACGCGATTGGCCGGGTGGAGGATATGCAGGCCTCGTATGACGCGATTGCCGCGCGGATCGGCATTCCCTCGCGGGCGCTGGACCGTGTCAACGCCACGGCGCGGGGGGACTACCGGCAGTATTACGATCCCGCGCTGATCAAGGGCATCGAGGCGCGCTATGCGATTGATCTGGCGCTGTTCGGCTACAGCTTCGAGGGGACGGCGGCATGAAGCCTGAGGCGAACCCCCGCAAAACCACCACAGTGCGCGCGCTGGGCACCCTCGACATCGCGGCCTTGCGCGCGGCGGTCGCGGCCATTCCCGAGGCGGTGTGGGACACAGAAAACGCGCGCAAGCCCAACAAGTTTGATGTGCTGGGCGCGACACGGCATATCGTGTTCCGCTTTATCCGCAGCCCGCACGATTGGCGGGGGGACTATGACTGCCCGCTGTGGGGCGAATGGCGCGCGCTGCTGGAACCGGTCATGGCGCAGGCGGTGGCGGATTATGGCTATGCACGCGGGGTGTTTCCGCGCGTGATGCTGGCGCGGCTGCCGGCGGGCGGGGTGATCCACCCGCATATCGACGCCAACCCGGCGGCGAAGTGGCCGCACAAGATCCACGTGCCGCTGATCACCGATCCCCGCGTCATCGCCTGCTTTGGCGGCGAGCAGCGGCACTTTCCGGCAGGCGAAGCGGTCGAGGTCAACAATCTCGATGCGCATTGGGTGCGCAACGGCGCGGACACCGACCGCACGCACCTGATCTTCGAATACTACGATGCGGCGCAGGCCGAGCCGGGCTGGTTGCAACCGCTGCTGGCGAAGGGCTGACGCGCTTGAGCGATCTGGAAGCGCGCACCGCTTTGCTGCACGAGGCGCGGGCGCTGCGGGCGCAGGCGGCCGTGCCGCAGGCGCTGGCGGTGCTGGCGCGGCTTGAGGCCGAGCATCCGCGCTTCAGCCGGCTGTATGAGGAGCGCGGGCACTGCCTGATCCTCCAGCGCGATGCGCCGGGGGCGATTGCGGCGCTGGAGCAGGCGCTGCGCCTGAATTCCGCGCTGCCGGCGAGCTGGGACATGCTGGCGCAGCTGTTCCGCATGATCGGCGATCCGCCGCGTGCAGAGGCCGCAGAGCGCAATGTCGCGATGCTGCGCCAGTTGCCGATCGAGGTGGTGGCGGCGCAGAGCTTGCTGGCCGATGGCGCTCTGGTGCCTGCCGGAGCGGCCATTCGCCAGTATCTGCGCAAGGATCAGGGCAATGTGGGCGCGCTGCGCCTGCTTGCGCGCATCCGGATGGACAGCGGCGCGCTGGTGGATGCCGAGGCATTGCTGCGCGATGTGCTGGCGCGCGCGCCGGATTATCATGCGGCGCGGCTCGATCTGGCGATGGCGTTGCTGCAGCAGCAAAAGCATGCCGAGGCGCGGGACGAGGCAGCGCGTCTGCTGGAGCAGGAACCCGAAAACCGCGATTACCTTAAGCAATATGCAGCCGCCTGCGTGGGACTGGGCGATCACGAGCCGGTGATCGAACTCTATGCGCGGCTGCTCGAACAGGCGCCGGAAGGCGGCGCCGAAGCTGCCGATTTGCGCTTGTGGCGGGCCAATGCGCTCAAGGTCACGGGCCGGACCGGGGAGGCCATCGCCGATTACCGCGCCGCGCTGGCCGCGCGCGAGGACAACGGCGTGGCGTGGTTCAGCCTCGCCAATCTCAAGACCTACCGGTTTGATGCGAACGAGATCGCCCGCATGCGCGCCGCCGAGGGGGTGCCCGGCATCGCGGACATGGACCGCGTCTATCTCTG
>CAIKKO010000109.1 GCA_903828025.1 uncultured Sphingomonadales bacterium | reverse complement strand
GCGGGCGCAAAGTCAGGCGGTGCTGAACGTATGACAGACCTTACCGGCCATCACGCGGTCATCACCGGCGGCGGAACCGGCATCGGCGCGGCGATTGCGCGCACGCTGCATGCTTCCGGCGCACGCGTGACGCTGTTGGGGCGGCGGCTGGAGCCGCTGCAGGAGGTGGCGGCCACGCTGCCCGGGGCCACTGCCATTTGCATCGACGTAACCGATGAAGCCTCGGTCGAGGCGGCCATGGCCGAGGCGCGCGCCATCGCGCCCGTCACCATCCTCATCAACAACGCTGGCGGGGTCGAAACCGCACCGGTGGCCAAGACCTCGATGGCGCTGTGGCAGCAGATGATCGCGGTGAACCTCACCGGCGCGTTCCTGTGCACGCGCGCGGTGCTAAAGGAGGTTTCGCAGGCCGCAAATGGCCGGATCATCATGATTGCCAGCACCTCCGGCCTCAAGGGCTATGCCTATACCGGGGCCTATGCCGCCGCGAAGCATGGGGTGATCGGCCTCACCCGCACGCTGGCGCTCGAACTGGCCAGCACGGGCGCGACGTCGAATGCGATCTGCCCGGGCTTTGCCGATACTGAACTGGTGCAACGCTCGCTTGCGGCGGTGACAGCCAAGACCGGCAAGCTGGCCGAGGACGTGCTCGCCCAGTTTGTTCGGGACAATCCGCAAAAACGGCTGATAAGGCCGGAGGAAGTGGCAGCAACGGCGCTGTGGCTGTGCGATCCTTTGTCCGGTTCGGTCAACGGGCAATCCATCGCGGTTGCCGGTGGAGAGGTGATGTAATGGCGGCACCCCATGCCAAGCAATCGCTGCGCGTATGGCTGCGCATGCTGCGCGCGACGACGATCATCGAGAAGCGCATTCGCGGCTATCTCAAGACCGAGTTCGACAGCACTTTGCCGCGTTTCGATGTGCTCTCCGCGCTCGACCGTGAGACCGCGCCGATCACGATGTCGCAGCTGACCGATCACCTGCTGGTTTCGAACGGCAATCTGACCGGGCTGGTGAACCGTCTGGTCGAGGACGGGCTGATCAGCCGCGAGATCGATCCCGATGACCGGCGCGTGCAGCACGTGATCCTCACCCCGGAAGGCCGGACGGCTTTCCGCGAAATGGCGCAGAAGCACGAAGCGCTGGTCGACTCGCTGTTTGCCGCCATGTCCGACGAGGACGTGGCCACGCTTCTCAGACTGACAACGACACTCAACAGCGCCCTGCAGAACGGCGCGCGCCCTGCGGAGGATGCATGAACCCGGCTACATTTCAGCCCGCCCATTTCCTGTGGTCGTTTGCCGACGGCGTCGGCACGATCACGCTCAACCGGCCCGAGCGGAAAAACCCGCTGACGTTCGAATCCTATGCCGAGCTGCGCGATCTGTTTCGCGATCTTGTTCGCGTTCCTGCGGTCAAGGCGATTGTTATCACCGGCGCGGGCGGCAACTTCTGCTCGGGCGGCGATGTGCACGAGATCATCGGCCCGCTGGTCGGCATGACCATGCCCGAACTGCTCGATTTCACGCGCATGACCGGCGATCTCGTCAAGGCCATGCGGCACTGCCCGCAGCCGATCATTGCGGCGGTGGACGGCATTTGCGCGGGTGCGGGCGCGATCATCGCGATGGCCTCCGATCTGCGTGTTGCAGCGCCTGATGCCAAAGTGGCGTTCCTGTTCAACCGTGTCGGGCTCGCGGGATGCGACATGGGGGCCTGCGCCATCCTGCCCCGGATCATCGGCCAGGGCCGCGCCAGCGAACTGCTGTTCATGGGCCGCAACATGACCGCCGAGGAAGGCGAGCGCTGGGGCTTCTTCAACCGGATCACGGCGCAGGATGGCGTGCTGCCCGAAGCGCACAAGATGGCCGCGCAGATTGCCGCCGGACCCAATTTCGCCAACGCCATGACCAAGACCCAGCTCCACGCCGAATGGGACATGGGCGTGGATGCCGCGATCGAAGCGGAAGCGCAGGCGCAGGCGATCTGCATGCAGACCCAGGATTTCGCGCGCGCCTACCACGCGTTCGTCGCGAAGCAGAAACCCGTGTTCGAGGGAAACTGACATGGCCGATACCAGCTTCCTCGATTGGCCCTTTCTGGAGGACCACCACCGCACCCTTGCGCGCGAGCTCGATGCCTGGGCGGCGGAGCACATTGCCCCGCTGGCGCACGATCACGGCGATGTCGATGCCACCTGCGGCGTGCTGGTGCGCCGGCTGGGCGAAGGCGGCTGGCTGCGCTATTGCGTGCCGGCCAGCCATGGCGGGATGTTCGAGGAACTCGATGTCCGTTCGCTGTGCCTGATCCGCGAAACGCTGGCGCGGCACTTCGGCCTCGCGGAGTTCGTGTTCGCGATGCAGGGGTTGGGTAGCGGCGTCATCTCCAATTTCGGCAGCGAGGCGCAGAAGGCGAAGTACCTGCCCGGCGTGGCGCGCGGCGAACTGGTCGCGGCCTTCGCGCTGACCGAGCTGGACAGCGGCTCGGACGTTGCCGCCACCGCCTCCACCGCGGCTGACATGGGCGACCATTACCGCGTCGATGGTGCCAAGACTTATATCTCCAACGGCGGGATTGCAGACTTCTACGTGACCTTCTTGCGCACTGGCGAAGCGCCCGGCGCGCGCGGGCTTTCGGCGCTGGTGATCGACGCGGATACGCCGGGCCTGGAAATCGCTGAGCGCATCCATGTCGCCGCGCCGCATCCGCTGGCGACACTGCGCTTCGATGGCATGAAAGTGCCCAAGGACGCGCTGGTCGGCACGGCGGGCGCGGGCTTTGCGCAGGCGATGGCCAACCTCGATATCTTCCGCTCCACCGTGGGAGCCGCCGCGCTCGGCTTTGCCCGGCGCGCGCTCGATGAAGCGCTCGCCCGGGTGAAATCGCGCAAGCTCTTCGGATCCACCCTTGCAGACATGCCGATTGCGCAGAGCCAGATCGCCGAAATGGCCCTCGATATCGATGCGGCGGCGCTGCTGGTCTATCGAGCCGCCTGGACCAAGGACGTGCGCAAGGGCCGGGTCAGCCGTGAGGCGGCCATGGCCAAGCT
>CAIKKO010000108.1 GCA_903828025.1 uncultured Sphingomonadales bacterium | reverse complement strand
GATCACCGAGGGCGCGGATCAACCCGCCCTCGCCATAGAGGCGGCGCGCGCGACCTTCGGCGAGGAGCAGGCCTGCCGCCGTTATTCCGACCCATCCAGCGACTTCGGACAGCTTGTCTTCGGCACGGCCAACATGCCTATCGAGCCAGCGCGCGGTATCCTCGAAGGTCATGAGCACTTTGCCGCGCAGTTTGCGGTCCTGGCTCGACAGCAGCAGCGGCGCGTGGACTAGCCATGCAAGGAGCCTGTGCCCCGTGTTGCCAACATCCCATGCCGGTCCTGTTGCGGGGCGCGGATTTGCGGCCAGCCATGCGGCAAAGATGCGCTCGGCAACAGGTGCGCATTGCGGCCTCGCCGCGCAGCTTGCCAAGTCGCCCAGCCAGCCGAAGCCATGCACCAACCGTTCGAATGGCGGTGCCAGGCGAGGCCCCGAAAATTCGGTGTCGGCAATCGGCAGTCTCACTCCGTGAAGCAGGAAGTGGCCGGCGCGCAAGGCCGTTCCTGACGCAGGATAACCTGCCAACGGGCTGGAGACAGTTGCGGTAAGACGAGGTCTGGCGCGCTTGCGGAACGGGTTCAGTGCAGAAGCCGGCAAGCCCAGTCCGTAAGCCAGCCGGATGAGCCGTTCGCTCGCGCTGACCTGAGGCGGCGAAAAGTCTGCCAATGCGAGCGCACGGCCGGTTTCGATCTGCGCGGGCTCACCAGACGAGTCTTCGGACGATCCGGTCTCAGGCGCAGATGCTGCAGCCAAGCCCTTGCGCGTTCCGTCCTTCGATCCTTGCGGCGCCAGCGCCAATGCCCGTGCCAGCGGCTCTGGCTCGGGCCCGAGTCGCAAGGCTTGCCGCTGATCTTGCGGTTCAAGCGAGACGCCGATCGCCGGGTCAAGGAGTAGACCCTTGTCCGGGTTCTCGCGTGATCTATGGACGATGCGCGACATGGGCTCAATCAGTTCCCTTGAGTGCAGCGATATTGGCTGCATAGTGATCTGGACCGCCTTTGAACGTGGCGGTTCCGGCCACAAGCGCATTAGCGCCCGCATCGGTGCAACACCGCGCGGTGACTGCATCGATCCCGCCATCAACTTCGAGATGAATGGCGCGGCCGCTTTTTTCGATCATCTTGCGCACTGCTTCGATCTTGCGCAGCTGGCTCGTGATGAAGCTTTGCCCGCCGAAGCCAGGGTTCACGCTCATCACAAGGACCAGATCGATATCGTCGATCAGGTAGTCGAGGGTCTTGGCCGGGGTCGCGGGATTAAGCGCAATCCCGGCTTGCTTGCCCAGCGCGCGAATCGCCTGAATGGTGCGGTGGACATGGGGCCCCGCCTCAGGATGGACCGTAATGATATCGGCACCGGCGGCGGCAAACGCCTCCAGATAGACATCGACCGGTGACACCATCAGGTGCACATCAAACGGCTTGGCGCTGTGCGGACGGAGCGCTTTGACCACGCCGGGGCCGATGGTGAGATTGGGGACGAAATGCCCGTCCATCACGTCGATATGAATCCAGTCCGCCCCAGCCGCGTCGATTGCCCGCACCTCCTCACCAAGCCGGGCAAAATCGGCCGAGAGGATCGAAGGAGCAATGAGCGGCGCGGCCATGGCGGATTCTCGCAAACTTGGATCGGGCGGCCGTAGGTACACACGGAGCTAGGCAGCGACCATCGGACCTTTGCGATTACCGGTGGCGAATCGGCGGAACAAGCTTGGTTGCCTCGCTTTTCCACACGCATTGTCCATATTCTCGGCCACTTCGGCGCAAAGCGTCGGGATCGGACCCAATATAGGGCGGGATCGACCGCCGCATGACTCCGAGCATAGTTGGGCTTGCCGAACTGGACGAAGCCTGCCTATTCACCGGCGCGCAACCTCGCGGCTTCTAGAAGGTTGCCGTTTTCGGGAAGAATGTCATGGTCGTGCCGAAATGGCGTTGCGTGTCGTCTATCTGGCTGGGCTTGTTGATTGCGTGTTCGGGGATGCAGGCCACAGCAGCACACGCTGCGCCTGCTTGTATCGGGCCTGTAAGCGACCTCTGGGTGAATCTCACGGTTGATCGTGTTCGCAGCAGCAAGGGTCTCATCACCGCCACACTCTATCCCGATGTACCCAAGCGGTTCCTGGTCAAGAACGGCTCGCTCTATGTGGCAAGCACGCCCGCAACCGCCGGGCAAACGCGCTTCTGCCTGTTCGTGCCGCGACCCGGGCACTATGCCATCGCCGTCTATCACGATGAAGATTCGTCAGGGACGATCAACCGCGGCGGTCTGTTCGGCATACCGACCGAAGCTGTCGGGTTTTCCAACAATCCGACGATCCTGTTCGGACCGCCGTCACTCAAATCGGTGTTGATTGATGTGCAGCGCGCGAACCAGTCGGCGACGATCAACCTCAAGCGATTTTGACAATAGCCCCGATTCACCCTTGAGTGAGGGCTGTCCCAAGGTGCAGCGGTGCAAGCTTTTCGGCGAGCGTGTGGGCGCGGGGGTCGTCGACATCCATCCACCATGCTCCCCCGATCTCGTGCGTGGCGGCGCGACGACGATCCGCGAGGACCTGCATCCCGTCAGACAGGCTGCCCGGTTTCCCAGCGGCAATCGCCTCGGCGATCGCGCTAGCCAGTCGAGGTGTCGCCAGAAATGCACCGCAATCGACGGCGTCATAGGGCGCAATGGTCTTGCCGATCGCGGTGATGCGACCTTGTGCATCGGTCTTGACCCAAGTCGCATCATCCGGATCGACCAGCGGATTGGTAACATGTCGGTCGATCGCAAGCGTGACGTCTCGAGTTTCGTCGCCGGTGGCCAGCAGGCCCACTAGCAGGTCGCGCTCGAACAAGTGGTCGGCCATCAGTAGCAGGTAGTCGCCTGCGCAGCGTGCTCCGCCCGCCATGACCGAATAGCCGTTCGGCTTGCTCCAGTCAGGAACCCGCGCAGGCTCAATCGCAATCGCAAGTCGCTGCGACAGTCCGGCGAGAAACGCCTCGACGTCCTCGGCCTTATGGCCTGTTACCACAACAACGCGCGAGACGCCGGCAGCCATTGCCTGGCGGATCCCGATCTCGATCATCGGCATGCCGCATACGGGCGTCAGCGGCTTTGATGGCGAAAGCGCGGCGAGGCGGCTGCCATATCCTGCAGCGATAATCACGGCGTCCATCGCATCAGTCCCCCAGCGTTGGTCAATTCCGCAAAACGCGGACGGCGCCGATCCTGCATGAGGACCGACGCCGCCGCGTTCATACGGGAAGGGCGGTTATTCTGCCGCCAGCGCGGTTTCGGAAATGTATTCGTCCACCAGTTGGGCCGCGACATCATCGTTGAACTGCTGCGGCGGATGTTTGCAGAAATAGGCCGAGGGGCCGATCAGCGCACCACCCTCGCCGCGCTCGAGCGCAATTTTGCAGCAACGGATCGCGTCCATCACGCAAGCTGCCGAGTTCGGGCTGTCCTCGACCGAGAGGCGCAACTCGAGGTTCATCGGCACATTGCCCCACTGCGTCCCTTCAAGGCGCAGGAAGCACAGCTTGTTGTCCTTTTGCCAGGGCACATAGTCGGAAGGGCCGACATGGATATTCTCGTCGGCGAGACGCTGGGCCAGCATGGCCTGCACCGCTTCGGTCTTGGACTCCTTCTTGGAGCCCAGCCGCTGGCGGTCCAGCATGTTCATGAAATCGGTGTTGCCGCCGGTGTTGAGCTGGTAGGTCTTCTCCACCGCCACACCGCGCGCACCAAATAGACTGGACAGCACGCGGTGGACGATTGTCGCACCGATCTGTGCCTTGATATCGTCGCCGACGATCGGCAAGCGCTTGGAGCGGAAGCGTGCTTCCCACTCAGGGCGGCTGGCGATAAACACGGGCATACAGTTGACAACGCCGACGCCGGCTTCAAGCGCGCATTCCATATAGAATTCGGTTGCGGTCTGCGAACCGACGGGCAGGAAGTTGATCAGGACTTCGGCGCCCGATTCACGCAGGGCAGCGACGATCGATTCCTGCGTCGCCTCTGGCGCATCTGAAACGACGAAGCCGCGCTCACCCATCCCTGTCATGTGATCGGCGACGCCATCAAGGATGCGGCCCATCATCACCGTGGCGCCTGAGGCGGGTACATCTGCCTGGAACACGGCGGTGCAATTGGGCGCGGCGAAGATCGCCTCGGAGATGTCCTTGCCGACTTTGCGGGCGTCCACGTCCACACCCATCACAAATTCAACATCGCCGGCACCATAGCCGCCAATCCGGTCATGGATCAGGCCTGCGGGAGAATTGGTGTTACGGTAGAACTCTACACCTTGCACGAGTGAGCTTGCGCAATTGCCTACGCCGATCACTGCGACCTTGATTGGCTTCATTTAGACCGATCCCCTTGGACAAACGAAATGAGCGTTTGTAACTAAACTGCCTCACTCCACACAAAAATGCCAGATTGCAAGGATATTTCCGCAGTGTCACGGATGCCCGGGGAAAGCCGGACCACATATCTAACCTGAAATTTGCGCTGCATCCGCGAATGCCCTTCTCCCGGTGGCAGGAGTCCCAATGGCTACGATCAGGATTCTTCGGGAGCTCGGCAGCCCATCCCGAGCACATTCAGCCGTTCGTAGCTTTGTTGCGATGCGGCGGGAAGGCGCCAAATCATGGATCAGGCCCGGGTTTACGCTTGCCGAGGCGGCCTTTCGCAACCGTCGGTGAGAGCCGAATCAACGCCCGGCGGCTTCGCTGAGGCGGCCAAGCACCAAAGCGCTTGCAATCAGAGTCATGCCCACCGCATCGAGCCAGCCGATGGTTTCGCCAAAGGCAAGCCAACCGGCCAGGATCGAAACGGCGGGCTGGGTCAGCAAGACCACGCCAACAATAAGCGCCGAAAAGTGACGCAGCGCAAAGACGATCAGGCCCTGTCCGATCACCTGACTGCCCAGCGCGAGCGCGAACAGAGGCCACCAGATATGCGGCCAGACCGGCTCACCCAACGCGATGGCGATTGCAAGCAATACGGGCGCGCCCGCCAGCGTGGAGCTGAACAAGAGACTCCAGCTATCGACGCGGTCCCGCGCGCGCTGGATCAGCAGAATGTAAAAAACATAAAAGAAGCCCGCCAGAATGCAAAAAAGATCCCCGATCAAGGTCACGCGATCAATCTCGAGCGAGCGACCGAGCAGGATGCCCGCGCCAGCCATTGCCGCCAGCATGGCCGCCGTCTCGAGGCGGCGCGGCCATCGGCGGGCGATGAGGAGCCCCCAAAACATGAGGATAAGGCTCCCTGAGTTGCCGAACAACGAAGCGTTGCCCAGCCGGGTATGGGCAATGCCGACGTGCCAACTGGCCAGATCGAACGCAAAGAAGACGCCGGCAATGGCCACAGCACCCCATGCACCCCGCGCGATTCCGGAACGGTGGTTTGGCTGCCGCTGCCAGAGTGCCAGCAGCGCCAGCACTGGGAGCGACAGGGACAATCGCCAAAAGGCCGCTGAAACCGGTCCGCTATCGGCCATTCGGACGAACCACGGACCCAGCGCGAGCGCAAAATTGCCGCCAAGCAACGCTGCAAAATGCAAGGGGTCGGGGCGCGCAACCGCACCGCTGTCATTGAGGTTGCTCATAGTCCGCTCGTCAACTCGCGCTCGTCATGCGGACTCTGGCATCCCAACTGCGTTTCAAAAGGAAACCGAGTTGCGCGAGGCTTCGGACTTTCCTATCAAACGACCGCTCCGACCGATTGGCCGACCTTTCGGATCGGCATAGTCAGTAGCGTCCGGGCCTTCGTTTCCCAAGCCCCAGTTTCGGCGCGGGCTTGCTCTTTGAGTACTTTGTTCATTTCCTTCCAGCACTTCCATCCGCAGAGGCAGAGAGTTCATGCACGATTCGCTTTTCCAGCCCGTCCAGCTTGGCGCGATTGCCGCTCCGAACCGCATTCTCATGGCCCCGCTGACTCGCGGCCGTGCCGGCCCGGACGCGGTGCCCACCCAGATCATGCAAACCTACTATCGCCAGCGCGCCACTGCCGGGTTGATCATCAGCGAAGCGACCGGGATCAGCCGGGAGGGCTCAGGTTGGCCAAGCGCGCCGGGGATCTGGACCGATGCGCAAGTTGAGGCATGGAAGCCGGTGACGGACGCTGTCCATTCTGCCGGCGGACGCATCGTGATGCAGCTCTGGCACATGGGGCGGATCGTGCATCCCTATTTCCTTGGCGGCGAACTGGCCGTTTCCGCATCCGCTACCCGTGCGCCGGGCCATGCGCATACGCCTGAGGGGCGCAAGGACAATGTGGATGCACGGCCGCTGCGGCTGGATGAAATGCCGCGTGTGGTCGACGACTACGGCCATGCCGCTGAAAACGCCAAGCGGGCCGGGTTCGACGGCGTGCAGCTGCACGGTGCAAACGGCTACTTGATAGACCAGTTCCTGCGCAATTCCTCGAACTTGCGCGATGACGACTACGGCGGCAGCCCGGAAAACCGCGTGCGCCTGATGCGCGAAGTGATGGAGCGCCTGATCGCAATCTGGGGCGCTGAGCGCGTCTCGATCCGCCTTTCACCCAACGGTGAAAGTCAGGGGGTTGATGACAGCGATCCCGCGACGCTGTTTGCCGAAGCCGCGCGCGTGCTGGAGGCCTTGAAGGTCAGCTTTGTCGAGCTTCGCCAGCCGGGGCCCGAAGGTACGTTCGGCACGACCACCGTGCCGCCGCAGGATGGGCTGATCCGCCAGCACTACACCGGGCCGGTCGTGCTCAACAGCGACTATACGCCTGAAAGTGCGGCAGCCGATATCGAGTCGGGCCGCGCTGACGCGATCAGCTTTGGCCGCCCGTATATTTCCAACCCCGATCTGGTCGAGCGCATTCGCGTGGGCGCCGGCTTGGCCCCGAATGTGGGCGTACCGGAAACGTGGTACTTCCCTGGCGAGGCCGGGTATATTGATTACCCCACGCTCGCCGAAGAACAGCTGAGCGCTTCAGCCTGACCAAAACCCCCTGAGGAGCAAGCCGTGCGCACTACCCCCCGTTCCTGGCTTTTCGTTCCCGGTGACAGCGAGAAGAAGCTGCTCAAGACGCCGGAAACGGGCGCGCACGCGGTCATTGTCGATCTTGAGGATGCGGTCGCGCCTTCGGCCAAGCCTGCGGCGCGGCGGATGGCCCGGGAATGGCTGGAAGCGCACAAGCGCCAGATCACGATGCGCAAGCAGGCGCGCTGGGTGAGGATCAACGCAGTAGAGACAGGCCTGTGGCGCGAGGATCTGGCTGCGGTCATGGCCGGTGCGCCCGAGGGCATCATGTTGCCCAAGGCTGAAGGGCCCGAGCAGATCCGGCAGGTCGCGGCGGAAATCTACGAGCTTGAACAACGGCACGCGATCCCCAATGGTCAGACGCGCCTCCTGCCACTTGTCAGTGAGACCCCGCGTGCGGCATTGACAATTGCGGCCTATATGGATGCGTCGATGCCCCGGCTGGCTGGCTTGACCTGGGGTGCGGAAGACCTCTCGGCCGAGTTGGGGGCCACGCGCAAGCGCGACAGCGCCGGGCAATGGACCGATGCCTTCCGCTTTGTGCGCGCGCAAACGTTGCTGGTCGCCCATGCGCGCGGAGTCTGGCCGATTGATACGCTCTATGCCGATTTTCGCGATGAGGATGGAACGCGGCGGGCCGCTGAAGCGGCGCGGGCCGATGGGTTTGCCGGGATGCTGGCGATCCATCCCGCGCAAGTCCCCTTGATCAACGCCGCGTTCATGCCGACCGAAGAGGAGCTCGCGGAGGCGCGCGCGATTGTTGATGCATTCGCCGCCAGCCCAGGGGTCGGCACCCTTCAGATCGACGGACGCATGCTCGACCAGCCGCACCTCAAGCTGGCAAAGGCCATGCTCGGAATCGAATAAGTCAGCCTCAGGCCGCTGGCGGTTTGGTCACGGATGGTTTGGTGACAGGCGGCTTCGGGCCGACCGAGGACTTGGGTTTAGGTGAAGGCACGGACGCCGGCGCTGGCGCTGCTAGAGCCTCCGCCGGTTGTGCCGAATCTGCCGTGCCCGAGCTGGCGTCCGCCGCCGGATCCGAAGCTGTAGCGGCTGCGCCGGTTCCCGCTTTGCTGCTCGCGCTGGCGGCAGCCGGCGCGAGCGGAGCTTCGGCTTGCGACCGATCGGTATCGAGCATGGCATCACTCACCGTTCCGGGCAGCACTTCACCGCTCGCCGTCGGCCCGGCCTGCGGTGCAGATGGCTTGCCGCAGCCAGCGAGCAGCAACAGTGGGCTAAGCATCAGGCCCAGTGCGGGAAGCGGCAATGTGCGGTTCATGGCAATTCCTCCGAGGCCACTCCACCCTGGCTGCGCGGCGTGAGGCGGGCGAGAAAGTCCTCGGCCCGCTTGAGCAATGCACGATCCCACGCCTCGGGCGCAACTGGAATGCCAAGCGCGGCAAGGCTGGTCACCCCATAGTCCTCGATGCCGCACGGAACGATCCCTCCGAAGTGCGAGAGGTCGGGCGCAAGATTCACGGAAAAGCCATGCATGGTGACCCACCGGCGGATGCGCACGCCGATGGCCCCGATCTTGGCCTCGCGCCCGTCGGGTCCATGCGTCCAGATCCCGACCCGGCCCTCGGCCCGCCACGATTCAACGCCGAAATCAGTGAGCGTGTCGATGACCCAGCCTTCGACCGCATGCACAAATCCGCGCACGTCGCGCGCGCGACTGCCAAGATCGAGCAGGAGATAGCCCACGCGCTGGCCGGGGCCGTGGTAGGTGTAGCGCCCACCGCGCCCCGCCTCGATCACTTCGAACCGGGGGTCGAGCAACTCGGCCTCGTCCGCACTAGTCCCCGCCGTATAGACCGGGGGGTGTTCCAGCAGCCAGATCAGTTCCCGCGCCGTGCCTGTGGCGATGGCCGCATTTCTGGCTGTCATGTCTGCAAGGGCCTCGCGATAGGGCACAAGGCTGCGGTCCTGCCTGATTTCAATTTGCGCCAGCGTGTGCATGGTTTCAGCGCATGGCCCTGCTTGGGTTGGCTGGCAAGAGTCACACGCCTGAGGATCGCATGCAGCAGTTTGAAACCGGCCACGAGTGGGGGTGCGCAGCGGTGGTTGGCCTGCTAGGGATTCGGTGGAAAGGGACATGACAGCCGTGACAATTTTGGACAGCAATGCGGCCTTGGCCAGCGCCACCCGCATGGTTGCGGCCAATCGTGATCTGTTGATAGCGATTGCAGGCGTATTTTTCGTGCTGCCCGGGCTGGCCGGGGCCGTCTTCGCGCCTACGCCTGCCATGACTTCGGGCATGACCGAAAAGCAGATGCTCGATTGCATGCAGGACTATTACGCGAGCTCTTTGCCGGTCTTGCTCCTCCTGTCGCTTCTGCCGATGGCGGGTATGCTGACTATGCTGGTGGCTATGCTCGATGGTGCGCGACCCACCGTGGCGCAGGCGATTCACCGCAGCTTGGTCGCTTTGCCCACCTATCTGGCTGCCCAATTGCTCATCGCGCTGGCCATCCTGCCGCTGTCGATGGTGCTTGCCACGGTGCTGGCGCTGATTCTCCCTGACAAGCTTGCGGTTTCTGCAGCATTGGGGATCCTGCTCTATCCGATCATGCGAACGATGCTTGTCGGGCCTGTCGTTGCAGGGACGGGCGAACGCAATCCGGTTACAACGATCCGTGAGAGCATCAGGCTTACGCGCGGCAATGCCGGACGCCTGCTTCTGTTTATCGGGCTCGCAGGTTTCGTGTTCCTCGTCGTCTACGGTCTGCTGATGATGTTCGTCGGGGTTGTGCTGGTTCTGATGTTCAAGGGCGAGCCCCAGCGCCTGTTAGGTGAAGGCGTTGCGGGCGTTCTGCTGGCAGTGGGTTATACCTACTTTGTGGCCATGTTGGCGGCGGTTTACGGCCAGCTTGCCGACCCCGATTCCGGGACTCCCAGCGCTTGACCGGGCTGGATGAACCCGACGTTCAGCTGCCGCCAGGCCGGATGGCGCTGCTGTTTGCCGTGATGCTGGTGACGGCTGCGGGCAACACCGCAATGCAATCGGTCATGCCGTCGATCGGCACGCACCTGAAAATCGCCGACGTGTGGGTCAGCCTGGCCTATAGCTGGTCGGCCCTGCTCTGGATGTTGCTTGCCCCGTTCTGGGCGCGGCGATCCGACCGGCGCGGGCGCAAGGCGATGATGGCACTGGGTCTCACGGGGTTTGCCATCTCGTTCGCGCTGTGCGGGGCCGCGCTATTTGCGGGTCTGCGCGGCACAGTCGGCGGGCTTACCGCCATCCTGCTCTTCGCGGCGGCGCGTTCGCTCTACGGCGGGTTCGGATCAGCCGCCCCGCCCGCGGTGCAGGCCTATGTCGCCAGTCGAACCAGCCGGGCTGAACGGACGCAGGCGCTGTCGATGGTTTCCTCAAGCTTCGGGCTCGGCACGGTGCTCGGCCCCGCTTTGGCGCCGCTGCTGATCCTGCCGGGGATTGGGCTGATCGGCCCGTTTGCCGCCTTCACCCTCGCCGCGCTGGTGGTGTTGACGCTGTTGCGGCTGCGGCTGCCGAATGATGATCCGCGTTTTGCGGGGCGCGGCGAGATCATGGGCGAATCGTTCAGCGCCGCTTCCAGTCCGCGGGTGGTCGCGGCCGAGGCTGATCTTCGCGACGAATCGCAAAGCAGCACCGCGCACGATCCGCATTCGGCTGATTCACTGGCTGACCGGCTGCGTTGGACCGATCCGCGCATGCGCGCCTGGCTGGCGGTTGGGGTTCTGGGCGGGCAGGCGCAATCGGTCCTGCTTGGTCTTGTCGGCTTTCTGCTGCTTGATCGGCTCGGCCTGCGTCATCAGCCCGATGCGGCGGCCGGCCCCATTGGGCTTGTGCTCATGGGCGGTGCCGTCGCCACTTTGCTGGCGCAGTGGGGCCTCATTCCGATGATGAAGCTGGGCCCGCGCAACTCAACCTTGTGGGGCATGGGTTTCGTCTGCGTCGGCACGCTGGCAATGGCAGCGGGCAGGGACCTTCATGCCATCGCGGTGGGGTTTGCGATCTGCTCGCTCGGCTTCGGGCTGTTCCGGCCGGGGTTTACATCAGGCGCCAGCCTCGCCGTGACCCCTGCAGAACAGGGGCAGTCGGCCGGCATCGTCGCTGCCGTCAACGGTTCGGCCTACATCATTTCACCGGCCATCGGCGTGTGGCTCTACAACCATTCAACCTGGTCGGTCTGGGTTGTGGTGGAATGCCTGGCCATCGGGGTCATCGCGATCTGCCTTCGGGGCATTCGCCCCGATCATGTGGCTTGACTCAGGGCAAGTCGAGCCGAGCGACGACCCGCCCGGCTGCGACATCGTGCAGCCTTACGGAAAGTGTGAGCAGCAGGTTGAGCGCGATCGAGAGATACATGAAGTACCACAGCGGGCCGCCCGCGATCATCGAAAAGCCAAGCAGGACGGCGCGCGGATTGGGGCCAAGATAGCGTAGCAGGCCGAGCAGGGGGCGCTGCTCTCGCTGCACTTCGGCCCGAATACGCTCGAGCAGGGCCGGATTATCGGCCATGGCGCGGGTGACGGCTGCATCGATTCGCAGGGCATTGGGGCTCATCCCGGCGGCTAGCCGCAGATAACCCGCGACGACAGCACGGAGCAGCCAGCCGATCGGGCCGTACCCCCGAAAGGGCATGCCATCGGTGCCGCTCGAATTGTGCAGCCACGGCACGCCGTAGGTCCAGTACTGGTAGAACCGGCGCTGCACTTCGACATGATTGGCCTGCACGATGTGGCTGGCTCCGGCGGCCAGTGTCCAGAACCACGCCCACCAAGGCCCAAGCGCGCGGGTCAGGACAAACGCCAGCAGCACGTAAAGTACGATGTGGCTGACATAGTCGCAGATCCCATCGACCAGTTCGCCGAGTGGGCTCGTCTTCCCGGTAATCCTTGCCAGATCGCCATCAGCGCCATCGACGACGTGCCACGAGAGGTGCAGTGCCATGCCCACCAGCGCCCACCACGGCCCGGATGTGCTCCAGTAGACCACGCCCGCGGCCACCACGAGCAGCCCGCCGAACACCGAGACCATGTTGGGCGTCAGCGGTGTGGGCGCGAGCGCGCGCGCCAGCTGCCAGGCGAGCGGATGGTAGATATAGTGGTTCAACGCATCCTGCAGTTCCCGCGCGCGGGCGGGGCGCTTGATCGGCGCGCGTTTGCCCGGTGGGCTGCTCATCGTGTCGGTCCGCCGTTTACCGGCGGGCCCCCAGATCGCCAAGCCCTACTGTGCCGCTGGCCATCGCCAGCATCGCGTCGAGGCTCTTTCTGGCGTCAAGCCGTAGCGTCTCCTCGATCTCTACCCGAGGGGTCAGATCGCGCAGAGCGAGGTAGAGCTTTTCCAGCGTGTTGAGCGCCATGTAGGGGCAGATGTTGCAGTTGCAGTTGCCGTCCGCCCCCGGCGCGCCGATGAAGGTTTTCTCCGGCAGCGCCAGTTGCATCTGGTGAATGATGTGCGGCTCGGTCGCGACGATCAACGTGTCGCCGGGGAAAGTTTGCGCAAATTTGAGGATCCCGCTGGTCGACCCGACATAGTCGGCGTGATCGACGATCGTTGGCGGGCATTCCGGATGCGCCGCGACCGGCGCGCCGGGATGCTGCGCCATGAGCTTGAGCAGTTCGGTTTCCGAAAACGCCTCATGCACGATGCACACGCCCGGCCAGAGCAGCATCTCGCGGCCGAACTTGCGGTTGAGATAGCCGCCAAGGTGGCGATCAGGGCCGAAGATGATCTTCTGCTCGGGCGGGATCTGCGCGAGGATCGTTTCGGCGCTAGACGACGTAACGATGACGTCGCTGAGCGCTTTCACTTCGGTCGAACAGTTGATGTAGGTTAGCGCAATGTGATCGGGATGCGCTTCGCGGAAGGCGCGGAACTTTTCGGGCGGGCACGAATCCTCAAGGCTGCACCCGGCGTCCATGTCGGGCAGGACCACGATCTTTTCGGGGCTGAGGATCTTGGCCGTCTCGGCCATGAACTTCACGCCGCAGAACGCGATCACTTCGGCGTCGGTCGCCGCCGCCTTGCGCGAGAGCTCGAGCGAATCGCCGACGAAATCGGCAAGGTCCTGAATCTCGGGCTTCTGGTAATAGTGTGCGAGGATCACGGCCTTGCGGTCCTTGCGCAGCTGGTCGATTTCGGCGCGCAAGTCGAGGCCGGTGAGGTTGGTGGGCTGGGCTGTCATCGCGCGATATCCCCTGGGTGCCGGACGGGCAGGACTTGGCCCGGCGCTGCGCTGCACTTAAGCAACCAGCCAACCCGCCGCAAGTCCATCAAGGCGCGGCTTGTTCGCCATCGATGGTGACCGCCAGCTTGACGTCGCCATAGCCCGCGACTTGCAGCGGACTCGAGAGGTTTTGGCGGATGGCATCCTTCGCCGCGCCGCGGGCAAGACCGAGCAGCGCGGGGTTCGCCGCCTGCTCGACGGCCTGCCGCTCGGCAAGCAAGGTGTTGTCGCGGGTCAGCTTGTCTTGCGCGGCGCGGGTAATCCACACCCCTTCGCGCAAATACTGGGCGCGCCCCTCATCGAGATTCGGACGGGTGACTTCCAGCGCCGGAAGCCGCACGGTCAGCGTCCTGGTGCCAGCATCCCAGCGCATGCGGTCCCGCCCGACTTTGCCGAGATTGATGGCATAATCGACTCGTGCGGGAATGACGGCGACTTGCCGGGAGGTGACGAGGCCGAAGAGCCGACTGTCATCGCTTGCGACCACCGGAGCCAGCTGCGCGCTGAACACGGTAAGCCGGTCCTGCTTGTCGAACGCGACGAGACTGGTGGCAAGCGGATCGCCGATTGGTTCCGGCCGCCACAGCTGCCACGCCAGCCAGCCCGCAAACGTTGCTGCCACCAGAAACAGCAGCCATGGCAGGACTCCCGATTGCCGCCTGTATGGCGGGGCAACTGAGGGGGCAGACGGCGCTGGGGTCAGCCGATCAAGGTCCACTGCTGCTCTCCCGCGTGGGGCACTTGTGCAATCCGGCCCTGTGTCTCGAGATCAAGGATGTGGGCCAAAACCGAACGGCCCGCAGCTCCGGTCAGCCGGGGATCAAGCCCCTTGTACATCTGGGCGACCATGCCGGGAATGGTTGCCGGCGTTTCGCCGAGCAGGCGCAGGATCTGCGCCTCGCGCTGGCGGCGGTGGCCGATCATGCCGCGCACAAACTGCTGCGGCTTGGTCACGGCCGGGCCATGCGCGGGGTAGTAGACCAGATCCTCGCGCGCCTGCAGTTTGCTCAGCGATTGCATGTAGGCGGCCATGTCGCCATCAGGAGGCGAGACGACCGTGGTCGACCAGCCCATCACATGATCGCCGGTAAACAGAGCCCCGCTTTCGAGCAGCGCGAAGCACACGTGGTTGCTGGTGTGGCCCGGTGTGGTGATGGCTTCAAGCGTCCAGCCATCGCCCGCCAGCTGGTCTCCGTCGCCAAGCACCCGATCCGGCGCATAGAGCGGATCGAACTCGGCGTCGGCGCGCACGCCTTGCCCGGCACCGCTGTCTTCGATTGCCAGCGCGGCGCAGCCGATGATCGGCGCGCCGGTGGCGGCTTTCAGCGGGCGAGCGGCTGGGCTGTGATCGCGGTGGGTGTGCGTGCAGATGATCGCGATCAGGGTCTGCCCTGCAATTGCCTTGAGGATCGCCTCGACATGGCCGTCGCCGTTGGTGTCCGCATGACCGGCCACGCCGGCTCCCGCTGGGCCCGGATCGATGACAGCGACGTCACGGCCGCGTCCGATCAGATAAGTCTGGGTACCATTGAAAGTATAGGGTGAGGGATTGGGCGCGAGTACGCGCCGCACGAGCGGCTCGAGTTCCACAGCGAGCCCGGTGTTCCATTCGGATGGATCAGGCAGCGCAGCGCCGACCGTTGAGTTTGAAGAAGCCATGCTCTTGCTATGGGGTTTGCTTTAGTTTCGCGCAACGGCTGCGCTTTTGGGGCAATTGCTCAAAGGTTGGCCGGAACCGCCGCTGCCAATCGTTGCCGCAGCCGCTCGATCGCGCTTCCGCTCCGATCCGGTTCGCCGCGCCAGGCGTGCTCAAGCCGCTGAATTCGGGCGTATAGCCGCTCGCTTTCGTGGACACAGCGCTGCGCCTCCGCCGGCAGAGCCAGCACCTGCAGCGGGTCGCTCAAGGGAAAATTGGCAATCAGTCGGCCATGCCGCCGCAGCTGCAATTCACTGAGCTCGCCCGCGAAATAGGCCCGGTGATTCAGCAGCCACGCGAGCGAGTGCATGACCCGCGTGGTGGTGCGCAGCGCTTCGCAGCTTAGCTGAACATGCGCCAGGTCGGCTTCGGGATCATCGTTCGCCCCCACCAGCGCGTCGCGGTAATGCCCATGCCGCAGCCGATCAAACACAGCGCGCGACTCGTCGGCGAGCGCCAGCGCCTCGGCGTAGAGCGCTTCGATGATGCGCGGATTGAGATTGGGCATAAGGGCCATGGCATGCGCATAGTCCCTTCGTCGCCCCACGCTCAACAGAGCGCACGCGGGCCGTTCACCACGTTTTTAAACTGTGCCGTAACGATACGATACAATTGGCCGCATCACGGCCATTCAGGTGCCGTCAAGAATCTGTAATCAGGCAATTATGTCGGGGATAAGGTAGTCCTCAAGCAGGGCAATCTGGTCCTTGATCCGCAATTTCCGCTTTTTCAGGCGCGCCACCTGCAATTGGTCATGCGCGCCCGTACCCGACAGTGCGTCGATCGCAGCGTCCAGATCGCGATGTTCCATCCGTAGCGTTTCGAGGCGCTTGCGCATTTCGTCTTCGGTCAACCCGCACACTCCCCAACGCCGCACAGCCCGAAGGCGGGCAGCCCAGCAAACCATGGACTACGGCAGCCCATCGCCCGTAAACACCATCATAGCATGCGCATACGGACAAACCCGCAATGTGTGCAATCCGGCGAAGTCAGGCTTGCAAGATACGGAGATTGTGGGAGCATGACAACGCGCCCGCTTGGATGAGTCGAGGCCGACAAGTCCATCGCGGCGCTTACCCTTGGGCCACATCCTCCGGCGACTATCCCGCCGCCGGAGCGGTCATGAGGGTTGGTCTCCCATGGAGGTTACCGCATGGAACTGTCGCATATCAGCGCCCTTCAATCCAAACATGCCGGCCTTGAACGGCGCATTGCCGAGGAACTGGCCCGGCCATCACCCGACAGCGACCTGGTGACGGAGCTCAAGCGACGCAAACTCCGGATCAAGGAGGAACTGGCCCAATTTCATCTGGTCCACTGAGGCAAGACCTCTGAGCCCGTTTGGCACGGTCAGCCGTTTGGAAACCGGCTGACCGTGCTGAAAACCCAGTTTGAGCGGCCAGCTCACCGTGCTCGATTTGCAGCGGGCTCAACTTGCACAGGATCGTAAGGCAGCCGCACGTCTGG
>CAIKKO010000107.1 GCA_903828025.1 uncultured Sphingomonadales bacterium | reverse complement strand
TTCACCCCCAACGGCAGCGAAGGCTTTGCCAAGGCCGAAGTGACCGCAGGCGGCATCAGCACGGCGGGGCTTTCCTCGCGCACCATGGGGGCCAAGACCGTGCCCGGACTGTTCGCGATTGGCGAAGCCGTCGATGTGACGGGCTGGCTGGGCGGCTACAATTTCCAGTGGGCCTGGGCGAGCGGGCATGCTGCGGCGGAGGCCTTGAGTGCGGCGCTGGGTGATTTTCCATGAAGGAAATTGGCTGGGGCCGCGTTATGATCGCATGACACCCTGAAGTGATTCCCTAAGGGTTCGCCGCAGAGAATGCGTTTGGCCACTGCGGCCGAATGCGCAGGGGAGGGCACCATGACCTTGTATACCGACAGCGCGCCGCAGACCCGGTTTGCTCTCACCGGCGACCCGTTCGTCGATTCACTTTATGATTCGCAAGCGTACTTCCGGACCAAGTGGTCGACCGTGTCGGGCGGCAAGACCACGATCAGCTACAGCTTTCCCTTCCTCGACGGCGTGGCTTCGAAGTTCACCAGCAACTACGGCAAGGAGCCAACCGCCACGCAGCACTTCGGGGTTACCGATGCGCAAGTGCCCGGCATCGACCTGGCGTTTCAACGCTGGGCCGATGTCGCCAACCTCAGTTTCACCAAAGTGCCCGAGACCGCAGCCGGGGTGGTTGGCGACATCCGCATTGCCTTTTCATCCGCCGTCTCAAGCAGCTTCTGGGGCTATACCAAGATTTACAGCGATGGCACCGATCCCTCGCAGGGCGACGTCTGGATCGAACCGGGGATCAAGGACGGCACCTTCCAGCCCTATACCTACGATTTCGTGGCGATGATGCACGAGATCGGCCACGCGCTGGGGCTCGCTCACCCGTTCGAAGGCAATATCATTCCCGCCGGTTATGACGACATGCGCTATACGATCATGTCGTACACAGACCCCAAGGGTGATTTCTATTTCAAGCCGGGCAGCAGCGATGCGCAGTTCATCATCCTGACCCCGGGCGTTTACGACATCGCGGCGGTGCAGAACCTCTACGGCGCGAATATGGCGTTCCACGCGGGCAACGATACCTACACCTTCACACCCGACCAGCCGGTGTACGAGACGATCTGGGACGCGGGCGGCATTGACACGCTCGACGTGAGCGCGTTCACCAAGGGCACCTCGATCACGCTGGTGCCGGGCACCTATTCGCAGCTGGCCTATGACAAGACCACGCTCGATGCCAATATCGGCATTGCCTTCAAGTGCATCATCGAGAACGCCAATGGCGGGCATGGCAACGACACGATTGTCGGCAACGACGCGGCCAACCAACTGCGCGGCAACGACGGCAACGACACGATCAGCGGCGGCGCGGGCAATGATCTGATCGACGGCGGCGCGGGTGCGGACACCGAGAACGGTCAGGCGGGCGACGATACCTTCGCGGCCGGCACCGACACGGGCAATGACAGCTTCAACGGCGGCGACGGACTCGACACGGTCAACTACGCCGGAGCCAAGGCCGGGGTGTATGTCGACCTCGGCGCGGGCACGGCCAGCGGGATTGATGCGGGCGACAAGGCGGCCATCGGCACCGATACGCTGGTCAGCATCGAAAGGGTCATCGGCAGCGCCAGCGCGGATCAGCTGACCGGAAGCGCGGGGGCCGACCGGCTTGAGGGCGGGGCGGGCAACGACACGCTCTTGGGCGGGGACGGCAATGACGTACTGGTCGGCGGGGCCGGTGACGACACGCTGAACGGCGGCAACGGCAGCGATACGGCCAGCTATGCCGGGTCGACCGGCGCGGTCAGCGTCAGCCTCGCGCTCACCGGGCCGCAGGACACGCTTGGCGCGGGCCACGATACGCTTGCGAAGATCGAAAACCTGATCGGCTCCAGCTTCGCCGATACCTTGACCGGCAACGCCGGCAACAACCGGCTCGACGGCGGGCTGGGCGACGATACGCTGATCGGCGGCGCGGGCAACGATACCTATGTGGTCGATGCCAAGGATGTGGTGGTCGAAGCGGCCGGGGGCGGCACCGACACCGAGATATCGTCCGCCAGCAACACCGTTCTCGCCGCCAATGTCGAAAACCTGACGCTCGCTACCGGCGGCCTTAACGCGACTGGCAACGAACTGGCCAACAAGATTATCGGCAATGCGGCTGCCAATCTGATCGACGGCGGTGCGGGCGCGGATATCATGACCGGCGGGGCGGGGAATGACAGCTACGTGATCGACAATGTCGGCGACCGGATTGTCGAGCTGGCCGGGGGCGGGCATGACAGCGCGGTTTCGTCGGTCAGTTTCACGCTTTCAGCCGGGCTTGAAGACCTTACGCTGACCGGCACAGCCGATCTCACCGCCATCGGCAACGCCGACAACAATGTGATCATCGGCAACGACGGAGCCAATCTCTTGCGCGGCGGGCTGGGGGACGATCAGCTCTGGGGCAAGGCCGGCGCGGATACATTGCGCGGTGAGGCGGGCAACGACCTGATCGTCGGCGGGGCCGGGCGCGATATCATGACCGGCGGTGCGGGCTCGGATACCTTTGTGTTCGCGGGCGGTGATTTCGCCGGGACTTCGGCAACCACCTGCGACCTGATCATGGACTTCAACCATGCCGAGGGTGACAAGATCGACCTTTCGGCGGTCGATGCCAACGCGGCGACCGCTGGCGTGAACGATGCATTTGCCTTTATCGGCACCGACGCGTTCGGCCACATTGCTGGTCAGCTGCGGGTCGCGGTGGTCACGGGCGGGGTGATCTTGCAGGGCGACACCAACGGTGACGGGATTGCGGATTTCTGGGTCCGCTGCGACGGTGCCTCCACGCTCGTGGCTGGCGATCTGGTGCTGTAGCGGGCGCTCGGCCTGTCCGGACGGGCGCGGGGCTCAGGGTGCCTTCGGACTGGCCGCGCGCACCACTGTCTGTTCGATCATGCCGAACGGGGCGCGGCCAGCGGCATCGACCGCAACCATGCGGACTGTATCGCCAAAGCGCATGAATTCGGTGCGGGCCGCGCCTTCGTCGATCACTTCGATCCCGCGCCGTTCGGCAATGCACGAGGAGCCAACTTCGCGGAAATTGGCATTCGAAACGGTGCCCGAGCCGATGACCGTGCCCGCCACCAGATCGCGCGTGCGCGCGGCGTGGGCGACGAGTTCGTGGAAGCCGAAGCCCATCGGCTCGCCATTCGCCGCGCCGAACGGCTTGCCGTTCCAATCGACCTTGAGCGTGAGGCAGACGCGGCCATTCCGCCAGTCATCGCCCAATTCGTCCGGCGTGACGGCAAACGCGGCCATGCTGCACGGCGGCTTGGCCTGAATCCAGCCGAAGCCGGTGCGCATTTCGGGCCCCGCGAGCGTGCGCAGCGACCAGTCGTTGATCTGCACGAGCAGCTTGATGTGCCCCAGCGCGTCGGCAGGCGTGACACCCATCGGCACGGTATCGACGATCACGCCGAACTCGCCCTCGAAATCGATGCCGAGCGCTTCGTCCGGGAATTTCACGTCGTCGCCCGGGGCATAGAACGTGTCCGAGGTGCCCTGGTACATCAGCGGCAGGTCGGTCTTGGGCTTGGTGATGCCGAGCACCGCATCCATCAGATCGCCGTGGCTCTGGTAGGCCGAACCATCAAGCCACTGCCATGCGCGCGGTAGCGGGGCGGCAATTTGCGCAGGGTCGAGCGCATCGGGAAACGCGCTGATCGCGGCGAGCTGCGGCGCAGCTTCGGCCCAGCTCTCCAGCGCGGCCTGCAGCGTGGGGTAGGGGGCGGGGGCACAGGCGCTGCCATCGGGCGAAACCACAACGAGCCGTCCATCCGGCGTTCCGTCACGAAGCGTTGCGAGACGCATGAGCAAATCCTCTCCCCAGTAGAAGCCTGCCACGTAGTAGCCTCAAGCGGGAGCGACAACGTGTTCGGATTGATGAACATCCATCGACGCCATGATTGGATGCCGTGGCCGCGCCGGGTCAGGGCCTTTCGAAGCGGCTGACATAGCGCCGGATATCAAGGCTCAAGTCCTCGATCGGAGCGTAGAAGCCATGGGTGTGGACTCGCGCTGCGATGCCCGATTGCACGCGCTCGCACACTGCCCAGTCCTGCCGGTTGACGAGATCCCAGAAGTCGACCGCATCGGAGGGGTCGAAATCGGCGCGGGCCATCTCGTCGCGGTGGAACAGGAAGCGGCATTCGATCACGGTGCGGTCCGCCGCGACCGGCCAGAGCACGAAGGCTGCGGCGTGATCGCACGAGACACTGAACATGAGGTTGGGATAGATCAGTTCGCCCTTGTGGCGCACTTTCTCGTCCTCGGAGAGGCCGGGGAAGGGCGCGCGCGTGGTCGTTCCGCTCATGGTATACGTATAAGCGCCCTCGCGGTGCGGGATGCCGGCTTCCCAATCGAGATCAATCCCGCCGCGCTCGCGGAAGGCCGGCACGATGGCGGTCAATTCCGGATGCACGCCGGGGCAGTGGTAGCACTCGTTGTAGTTCTCGAGGATCAGCTTCCAGTTGGCGTGCACGTCGTAGCGGATCGTCTGGCCGGTGCGCAGATCGGCCAGCGGATAGTTGGCGAGGCGGCGTGCCGGTTCGGCGAGTTCCGCTTCGAAATCGGGCGCGCTTTCGCTCGTCAGGTTCAGGAACACGAACCCGCCCCACAGCGCGATGCCGACTTTGTGGAGCGGAAAGTCCGCCTTGTTGAAGCCCGGCGTATCCTGCAATTGCGGCGCAGCGAGCAGCTTGCCGTCGAAGCCATAGGACCAGCCGTGGTAGGGGCAGCGGATCATGTTGCGGCCAACAACGCCCGCATCGAGCGTCACGCCCCAGCGCGCGTCGTTCGCCGCATCGCACATGCGTGAGCCGCGATGGCGGCAGACGTTGTAGTGCGCATGCAAGGTGCCCGCCTTGTCGCGGACGAGGAGCACGCTTTCCCCGGCAATATCGAGCACCAGATGGTCGCCGACTTCGGGCAAGTCCTCCTCGCGCGCGGCGCAGAACCACTGGTGCGCGAAAATGGCGGAGCGGTCTGCCGCGAATGCCTCTGCGGTGAGGTAGGCGGAACTGGGCAGCGATTGTTCCATGCCGCCGTTTTCTTCGCTCAGGGTCATGTCCGTCCCTCTTGTGCCGCTTATTAGACGCTTGCCTTATAAGGGAGCATGGGGCACCATTCCAGTACCAATCGACCGGGTGTGGGGGGAAAGTCCAGCAATGGCATCGCAGGCGCAGACATACGACGCGATTGTTATCGGCGCTGGGCACAACGGGTTGACCGCAGCTGCCTATCTCGCCCGCGCGGGTCGCTCGGTGCTGGTGCTCGAAGCGCGCGGGATTGTCGGCGGGGCCTGCGTGACCGAGGAGGTCATTCCCGGCCACCGCGTTTCGTTCACATCGTACATCGCCTCGATGCTGATGCCGACGGTGATCCGCGATCTCGATCTGGGCCGTCACGGCCTCAGCATGGTGGCCTGCGATCCGATCCTGACGGTGCCGCTGGGCGATGGAGAGATTATTCGCTGGTGGTCCGATCCGGAGCGGACCGCACAGGAAATCGCCCGTTTTTCGGCCAAGGACGGTGCGGCATTTCTCGAAGTGGACCGCAAGCTCAAGGCCTTGGCCGCCTATCTCCA
>CAIKKO010000106.1 GCA_903828025.1 uncultured Sphingomonadales bacterium | reverse complement strand
GCATGGCAGGCAGCAGGTCATACCCCTTGGGGGTGAGCCGGTATTCGATCCGGCGGCGAACATCCGCGCAATGCTCACGCTTCAGAATCCCCGCCTCGACCAGCCGCGACAGGCGGTTGGAGAGAATGTTGCGCGCAATGACGAGCGATTAGAGGAACTCCTCGAAGTGCCGGACCTTGTTGAAGGCAGCGCGCAGAATCATGAACGACCATCGCTCGCCCATCGCCTCAAGCGCGAGGGGCAGCCCGCAACGGGCGATATCGGCGAGGGGTTCGCGAAGCTTTTCCATGACGCCTTCTGTCATACTCTTTTGTGATCGGCAATGTAAGTTTCTAGTTGCAACTCAAAACCTAATGAACTAGGTAGCGATTCGCAACGGAAATCGCATCCTCTCCCACCCGCGCTTTTCCGAGCTCTGACATTGCCAATCAACCGGCCAAGGAGAAGTCTCATGATCGCTCAACCCACCAGCACGCTGCGCCAGCTGCTTCCCGCCGTTCTCGCGCTCGTCGCCACTGCCGGCAGCTTCGTGCTGACCGCAGCGCCGGTTCGCGCCGCAGACGCGAATGCGTTTTACTCGGTCACCCTCGCCGCACCGGTCGCCAAGCCCGCCAAGCTCATGCTGGGCGATGTGTTGTGGAACTGCGCGGGGGCGTCATGCTCTGCCGCGCAAGATACCGCTCGCCCCGTCATCGTCTGCACCAAGCTGGCCGCCAAGGTTGGCCAGATCAGCACCTTCACCACGCCCAAGGGCGAGCTGGCTGCCGAAGATCTGGCCCGCTGCAACGCCGCCAAGTCCTGATTTTTCCGGTTTACCCGTCTCTTCAGCGCGCGCATCCCGCCAACACCCGGCAAGCGTGGCTGACCTCGGCGGCTGCGGTCCTATCTCTCTGGCAGGCCGCAGCCGCCTTTTTTGTGCAGACGGGCTTGCGGGGCGCGCCTATGCTCGGGCGATGTTTCGCACATCTCTTGCTTTGAGCCTGATCGCAGCTCTCATCGCCGCGCCGTGCGGCATCGCTGCGGCCCAAATCCCTCCAGCCGCACCGTCTCCGCCAGTGGCGCTCTCTGCCGATTTGCGCGCGGAGCTCCACTGCGCAGCTGCCTTTGCGGTTGCCGCATCCGAACAGCAGCGCGGCACTGCAGCCGCGCTGGCCTTGCCGCCGATGGCCGTGCGCGGAAAGCGCTATTTTGCCGACGTGGGTGAACGCGCGCTGCGCGAGAGCGGTCTCGCTCAAGCGGCGGTGCGCGATCTGCTGATCGCTGATGTCGCCGCCATGCAGCGCAAAGCCGCCGCCGATCCCGATGGCGAACTGACTGCCGAGGTGAAGCCCTGCCTTGCCCGGCTCGATGCGGCGGTGCCGCCGCTGCAAGTGCCCGATCTCGCCCAATGCGCCGCGATCCTCACGCTGGCTTACGAGGAAGAGCATGCGCGCGATCCGCAAGGCGCGGCGGTGCGCGATCTCCAGACTTTGGCGCAAGTGCTCGGCTCGCGGGCGCGCACTGCGCTCATCACCGGGGGTGCGAGCGGCGACAGCGCGGATGCGGCGGTCGAGCAGGCGCGCGATGCCATGCGCAGCGAGGCGCGCAGCCGCCCCGGCGGGGTCGACAACTACGATATCGCGCATTGCTACGAACTCGCCGCGCCTGATGCGAAATCGCACTACTGAACGGGCGCGCGATGCGATAATCTGGTCTGCAGGCAACTCGGAGGGGATAGCGTGGAAGCAGTACTGATCTTGGTGGTGGGGCTGGCGGTCGTCTATCTGGCCACCGGCATCCGGGTGGTCCGTCAGGGCCATGTCTATACGATCGAGCGGCTCGGACGCTATTCGCTCGCCGCGCAGCCGGGGCTCCATTTCATCATGCCGTTCGTTGATCGGGTGGGCCACAAGGTCAACATGATGGAGCAAGTGCTCGATATCCCGGGGCAGGAGATCATCACGCGCGACAACGCGATGGTGGGCGTCGATGC
>CAIKKO010000105.1 GCA_903828025.1 uncultured Sphingomonadales bacterium | reverse complement strand
GCGGCGTCTGCCCGCCGAACTGCACGATCACGCCCACCAGCGTGCCGTTCGCCTTCTCGGCATCGAGCACTTCGAGCACGTCCTCGGCGGTCAGCGGCTCGAAATAGAGCCTGTCAGACGTGTCGTAGTCGGTCGAGACGGTTTCGGGGTTGCAGTTGATCATGATCGTCTCGAACCCCGCCCCGACCTCGCCGCTCGCGGGATCGACGGTGCCGAGCGCAAAGCACGCGTGGCAGCAGCAGTAATCGAACTCGATACCCTGCCCGATCCGGTTCGGCCCGCCGCCCAGGATCACGATCTTCTTCTTGTCCGTCGGCATGACCTCGGATTCAGGCGCGCCGAACAGGCCGCTTTCATAGGTCGAGTACATGTAGGGCGTCACCGCCTCGAACTCGGCGGCGCAGCTGTCGATCCGCTTGAACACGGGCCGGACGCCGAGCTTGTGGCGCAGCGCGCGCACTTCGGCCTCGCTCGTCGCACCCGCCATCGCGCTCAGCACATCGTGCAGCAGGCCCGAGCTGCGCGCCTGCGTCTCGCCCATGCCGCCCGCCACGCCGACCGAGCGCACCGCCAGTGTCGCCAGCCGCTTGTCGGAAAAGCCCATGGATTTGAGCCGCCGCAGCCCCGCCGCGTCAATGGGCAGGCCCTCCACGTTGATGCGCTTTTCCTCGGCGATGATCTCGGCGATCTGGCGCAGGAACCACGGCTCGTACTTGGTGACCGCGTGGACATCCTCGACCGAGAGCCCCTCGCGGAAGGCTTGCCCGATGACCAGCAGCCGCTCGGGCGTTGCCCGGCTCAGCGCCGCGATGATCTGGCTCCGGCCCGCGCCTTCCAGCTCGGTCACGCGGTTGAAGCCGTCGAGCCCGGTTTCGAGCCCGCGCAGCGCCTTCTGCATCGATTCCTTGAAGTTGCGGCCAATCGCCATGACTTCGCCGACAGACTTCATCGCGGTGCTGAGCAGCGGCTCGGCGCCCTTGAACTTCTCGAAGGCAAAGCGCGGGATCTTGGTGACGACATAGTCCAAGGTCGGCTCGAACGCCGCCGGGGTCGCGCCGGTGATGTCGTTCATGATCTCGTCGAGCGTGTAGCCCACCGCCAGTTTGGCCGCGACTTTGGCAATCGGGAACCCAGTGGCCTTCGACGCCAGCGCGGAAGAACGCGAGACGCGCGGGTTCATCTCGATCACGATCAGCCGCCCGTCCTTCGGGTTGACCGCGAACTGCACGTTCGAACCGCCTGTTTCGACGCCGATTTCCCGCAGGACCGCGATCGATGCATTGCGCATGATCTGGTATTCCTTGTCGGTCAGCGTCAGCGCCGGGGCGACCGTGATCGAATCGCCGGTGTGCACGCCCATCGGATCGACGTTCTCTATCGAGCAGATAATGATGCAGTTGTCGTTCTTGTCGCGAACGACTTCCATCTCGTACTCTTTCCAGCCGAGCAGCGATTCCTCGATCAGCACCTCGGTGGTCGGCGAGGCTTCCAGCCCGCCGCGCACGATCTTGACGAACTCGTCCTTGTTATAGGCAATCCCGCCGCCCGTGCCGCCCAGCGTAAAGCTCGGCCGGATGATCGAGGGCAGCCCGGTGCGCTCCAGCACGGCGAGCGCTTCTTCCACCGTATGCGCAATGCCCGAACGGGCGGATTCGAGCCCGATCTTGTCCATTGCATCGCGGAACTTCATGCGGTCCTCGGCCTTGTCAATCGCCTCGGCATCCGCGCCGATCATGATGCAGCCGTACTTTTCCAGCGTCCCGTCGTTCGCCAGCGCCAGTGCCGTATTCAGCGCGGTCTGCCCGCCCATCGTCGGCAGCACCGCGTCCGGGCGCTCCTTGGCGATGATTTTCGCCACGATCTCGGGCGTGATCGGCTCGACATAGGTCGCGTCCGCCATGTCCGGATCGGTCATGATCGTGGCGGGGTTCGAATTGACGAGGACCACGCGGTAGCCCTCCTCCTTCAGCGCCTTGACCGCCTGCGTGCCCGAATAATCGAACTCGCAAGCCTGGCCGATGACGATCGGCCCGGCGCCGATGATCAGGATCGAGGAGATGTCAGTGCGTTTGGGCATTTACTTGCCTTATAGTACTAAAGCCCTCCCCCGTTCGGGGGAGGGTTGGGTGGGGGTGCACGACGCATGAGCGATAAACGCCTGACGCCGGTGGCGCGCAAACTGCGCAAAAATCCTACGGAAGCCGAAAAGCGGCTGTGGTCGCGGTTGAGAGGCGAACAACTCGGCGCGCGCTTCACCCGGCAATATCCCATCGGGAGCGCAGTAGTTGATTTCGCCTGCCGCACTCTGCGCCTCGCCATCGAACTCGACGGCGGCCAGCACGCGGATAGCGAGGCCGACGCGGCGCGCACGCGCTTGATCGAAGCCCAAGGCTACCGCGTCATTCGCTTCTGGAACAACGATGTCCTCGCCAACACCGATGGCGTTCTGACGGTGATCGCGCAGGAACTGGCCTTGGTCCGGAACAGCAGCGATCCCTCCTAGCGCAGGGTACCCCCACCCAGCCTCCCCCGAACGGGGGAGGGGCAGGTTGCGCAATGCACCGGTGTACCGCTCAACCGAAAAAGCCCTCCCCCGCTCGGGGGAGGGTTGGGTGGGGGTGCGCTGCCCTCGCAGGCGCAGACGCCGCCCAGCCCGATAATCGGCGCGCGGGCGGGAAGTCCCGACGCTGATTATCAGGGTCAAGGAGATGTCAGTGCGCTTGGGCACTACTCTACCGCCGATTCAGGAGCGAGAATGGATTCGAACTCAAAATGCCCCAGCTTGCCGTCGGTGATTTTCTGACGAACCAACGCTGCGGTTATGGGTCCAGTCCCCTCGGTAAAAAGGACCATCAATTCGATCCGACCGTCCGGCGTTTTGGGCCGCGCCGTCTTTACACCAAGCGATGACAATGGTGCGAGGTTAGCTTCAAGTGCGGCGATGTCGCCTGCCGTCCCGAAGGCGGTGTAGCCAAACAGCCGCTTTGCCTCGCCAGACTGGCTCTGAATGGCAACGCCCGGCTTCGCCAGAGCCAACTCTGGCACAACTAGGAGACTCGCCAACGCCAACAGGAAATGGGTCGTCTTCACCCCAACATCCCCACAAACTTCTCAAACAGATAAAAACTATCCTGCGGCCCCGGCGACGCCTCCGGATGATACTGCACCCCGAACGCCCGCTTGCCCGCAATCGCAATCCCGCAGTTCGAACCATCGAACAGCGAGACATGCGTCTCCTCCACGCCCTCGGGCAGCGCCGAATTGTCCACCGCAAAGCCGTGGTTCATCGAAGTGATCTCGACCACCCCGTCGGCATGGCGCTTGACCGGGTGGTTCGCGCCGCGGTGGCCCTGGTGCATCTTGATCGTGCGTGCGCCCGCCGCGAGGCCGAGCATCTGGTGGCCGAGGCAGATGCCGAAGACCGGCACGTCCGCCGCCAGCAGCCCCTGAATCACCGGCACCGCATAGACCCCCGTCGCCGCCGGATCGCCCGGGCCGTTCGAGAGGAACACGCCCGCCGGTTGCAGCGCCTGAATGGTCTCCAGCGAGGTTTCCGCCGGCACGATGGTCACATCCGCGCCAGCGGCCACGAGATTGCGGAAAATATTGTCCTTCGCACCGTAATCCACCGCGACGACATGAGGCCGTCCGGTGCCGGTGGGCAGCGAATAGCCCTCACCCAGATGCCAGATCGAACCTGCCCAATCAGCCTGCGCCTCGCGCGACACAATACGCGCGAGGTCCATGCCTTCCAGCCCCGGCCAGCCCTTCGCCTGCGCGATCAGCGCCGGGATATCGAAATGGCCGTTCGGATCATGCGCGATCACCGCATTGGGCGCGCCGAGCAGGCGGATGCGGCGGGTCAGCGCGCGGGTGTCGATGCCCGCAAGGCCGATCTTGCCGCGCGCGATGAGCCACGATTGCAGCGTCTCGGTGGAGCGGAAGTTGGCGGGATCGGTCACATCCTCGCGCACCACGAGGCCCACGGCCCCCGGCACATCATGGCTTTCCATATCCTCGGCATTGGTGCCGACATTGCCGATATGCGGGAAGGTGAACGTCACGATCTGCCCGGCGTAGCTGGGGTCGGTCAGCACTTCCTGATAGCCCGACATCGCGGTGTTGAAGCACACTTCGCCCACCGCCGTGCCCGCCGCGCCAAAGCCGCGCCCCCAGGCGACCGAACCGTCCGCCAGCACGAGAACACCCGTGGCTCCGTGTGGTTTTGGCGCGTGCGTGTAGGCGGGATCGGCCATTATAGGGGGCGCTCCGTGGGCATGGTTCTGGCGATGTCGCTAAGGGTCGGCAGCTAGGCCCCTCGGCCCCTAGCGTCAACCTAGCGAAGGCAGAAAGTTTCGCCTACATGACAAGGCTTGGCCCCGCACGGGGCGCTCCATCCACAGGAATACGCATCCCATGATCCGCGATACGATCAAGGCCGCCCAGATCGCGGCGATGAAAGCCGGCGACAAGCCCCGCCTCGCTGCGGTGCGGCTGATTCTCGCCAAGCTGAAAGACAAGGATATCGAGCTGCGTACCGCGTCCAGCCTGCCCGACGACGACGTGCTGGTGGTCGATGTCCTGCAGAAAATGGCCAAGCAGCGGCGCGAGTCGATTGCGCTTTATGTTGAGGGCGGGCGGCAGGAACTGGCGGAAGTCGAACAGGCCGAGCTGGCGGTGATCGACGAATTTCTCCCCGCGCAGCTGGATGAAGCGGACGTCGTTGCCGCCATCGATTCGATCAAGGCCGAACTCGGCGCAACCTCGATGAAGGACATGGGGCGCGTCGTCGCTGCGCTGAAGGCCCGCCACGGCAGCCAGCTCGACATGAGCAAGGCCAGCGCGCTGGTGAAAGCGGCATTGGCTTAACCCTTACCGCCCCCCGCACCGTTCGTGTCGAGCGAAGTCGAGACACCGCAAACATGGCTTTGATGCCCGCATGTCCCTAACCCCCCAGTGGCTCGATGAACTGCGCACGCGCGTCTCGCTTTCGGGGCTGATCGGGCGCAGCGTGCGGGTGCAGAAGGCGGGGCGCGAGTTCAAGGCCTGCTGCCCGTTCCACAACGAGAAGACCCCCAGCTTCACGATCAACGACGAGAAGGGTTTCTACCACTGCTTCGGCTGCGGCGCGCATGGCGATGCCATCCGCTGGATGACCGATCATCAGGGCCTGCCGTTCCTCGATGCGGTGAAGGAACTGGCGCTGCAGGCGGGGATGGACGTCCCCGCCCCCGATCCGCGCGCCGCGCAAAAGGCCGAAGCGCAGAAATCGCTCCACGATGTCATGGCGGCGGCGCAGGCGTTTTTCGTCCAGAGCCTGGCCGAAGAGCAGGGCGCACAGGCGCGGGCCTACCTCGCCTCGCGCGGGTTTCCCGCCGCTGTCGTCAAGGATTTCGGCTTCGGTTATGCGCCCGATAGCCGCACCGCGCTGAAGGCGGCGCTCAACCAGTTTCCCGAAGCGATGCTGATCGAGGCAGGCCTGCGCATCGTGGTCGAAGAGCGCGATCCCTACGACCGGTTTCGCGGCCGCCTCATGCTGCCGATCTGCGATCCGCGCGGGCGGGTGATCGCGTTTGGTGGCCGCATTCTCGACAAGACCAAAACGGATGCGCCTAAGTACCTCAATTCGCCCGACACCCCGCTGTTCGACAAAGGCCGCACGGTCTACAACCTGCACCGCGCCTCCCCCGCCGCGCGCCAATCGGGCCGGGTGGTGGTGGTCGAAGGCTATATGGACGTCGTCGCGCTGGCGGCGGCGGGGATTGCCGAGGCGGTCGCTCCGCTCGGCACCGCGCTGACCGAAGACCAGATCGAGCGGCTCTGGCGCATGACCGAATGCCCGACGCTGTGCTTCGACGGCGACGCGGCAGGCCAGCGCGCCGCAGCGCGCGCCATCGTGCGCGCGCTGCCGCTGCTGCGCCCGGGCCATTCGCTGCGCATCGCGGTGCTGCCCGATGGGCTCGATCCCGACGACCTCGTCAAACAGCGCGGAGCCGCCGCGATGGAGACCCTGCTGGGCGAGGCGCGCAGCATGGTCGAAGTGCTGTGGGATATCGAGCGTGTCGCCGCTCCGCTGGCAACCCCGGAGGACAAGGCCGGGCTCAAGGCGCGGCTCATGGCCCATGTCGAGACAATCCGCGACGGCGATATCAAGGCGCTCTACCGCCGCGATCTGCTCGAACGGTTCGGCGAACTGGCCTATGCGCGGCGCGAGCGGCCGCCGTTTCAGCCCCAATATCAGGGCGGGCAGCGCAGCTTCACGCCGGGCCGCAAGGGCCCCTGGCAACCCGCCCCGCCCCCGCTATCCGCCGCCAACACCCAGAAAATGCAGAATATCGGCGCGGGACACGGGCTGCTCGCGGCGATTCTGGCGGGCCTGATCGCGCAGCCGCAGCAGATCGCGCGCCATGCCGACGCGCTTGCCCGGCTTCAGCCCGAAGACCCGGCCATGGCCGCGCTGCTCGATACGCTGATCGGCATCACCGACTTGCCCCGAAACGGACCGCAGCCGCTTGAAAGCAGCGATGTTCTTACCATATTGGCCAAACGGGGCCTCAGGGCACCGACGGCGGACGATTATGCCGGAATGCGATTCGGTTTTCTGGACAGCAAGGCGGATGCAGCGGCGGAGGAACTCGCCGAAGCGGTTGGCTTGCTGGTCGGTCTACCGGCCGTCGAAGCTGCATTGGCTGAGGCCACGCAGCGGCACGAGGCGGAGTTTTCCGACGAAACCTTTGCCGAACAGCAACGATTGCTGCAACGAAGGCTGGCCTTGCTCGCCCGGTTGGGGCAAATGGGCCGCACCCGTGCCGCGCTTGACTGAGCGCGGCTCGCATAGATGGTAACGGGATTAAATGGCTTCGAACGACACAACTGACACCGGCGACGCACCGCTGATCGACCTCAACGATGCTTCCATCCGGAAGCTCATTGCGCGCGCGAAGCGCCGCGGGGTCCTCACCGTCGACGAGCTCAACGAGGCCTTGCCGCAGGACCAGATGTCTGCCGATCAGATCGAGGATATCATGGCCGCGATCTCGGAGATGGGCGTCAATATCGTCGAGAACGACGATGACGCGGTCGATCCGGAAGACAAGCAGGCCGAGGACGACGCCGACGAGGCGGAGCAGGTCGACGAGCGGCCCGATCTTGTCAGCAAGCGCAAGGAAACGATCGAGCGCACCGACGATCCGGTGCGCATGTATTTGCGCGAAATGGGCGCGGTCGAGCTGCTGAGCCGCGAGGGCGAAATCGCCATCGCCAAGCGCATCGAAGCCGGGCGCGACACGATGATCCTTGGGCTGTGCGAAAGCCCGATCACGTTCCACGCGATCATCCAGTGGTCCGAAGCGCTCAATGCGGGCGAAATGCAGCTGCGCGAGATCCTCGATCTCGATGCCATGCTCTCGAAAGAACCGCAGCCGGAGAACCTTTCCGAAGACGGCGAGGAAACCGGCGACGGCGAAATCACCGAAGCCACCGCCGGTCCGACCTTCAAGGAAGAAGAGGACGTCGAGGAGGAAGATGCCGCCGAGGACGAGGACGACGAGCTCACCGAACGCCGCGCCAAGCGCCCGGCCGAGGAAGAGGAGGAGGACAACACCCTCAGCCTCGCGCAGATGGAAGCGCAGCTCAAGCCCGAAGCGCTTGAGAAGTTTGCGCATATCACCAGCCTGTTCCGCACGTTCGAGGCGATTCAGGCCGCGCGGCTCGATGCGCTGGGCGCTGGCAACGATTTCCCCGCCGGCAAGGAAACGCAGTACCAGCAGCTGCGCGAAGACCTGACCGCGCAAGTCGAAAGCGTGCAGTTCCACGCGACCAAGATCGAATATCTGGTCGACAACCTCTATGCCTTCAACCGCCGCCTGACCACGCTGGGCGGGCAGATGCTCCGCCTCGCCGAGCGTCACAAAGTGCCGCGCAAGGACTTCCTCGATCACTACGTCGGGCGCGAGCTTGATGAAGGCTGGCTGCAGGCGCTCGCGGGCAAGGACAAGAAGTGGGCGGCCTTCGCCTCGGTCGAGGCCGAGCCGGTCGAGCGCATCCGCGCCGAAATCGCCGATATCGCGGCCGCCACCGGCATGTCGCTCGGCGAATTCCGCCGCATCGTCAACATGGTCCAGAAGGGCGAGCGCGAGGCGCGCATTGCCAAGAAGGAAATGGTCG
>CAIKKO010000104.1 GCA_903828025.1 uncultured Sphingomonadales bacterium | reverse complement strand
TATCCGAAGGTGCAGATCAAGGGCCTCGAATTCGAACTCGATCTCGATTTCGGCAAGATGACCCCCGCGCTCGAAGGACTCTCGCTCGCGGGCACGCTCGGCATTCAGGACGCCAAAGTGAAGGACGGCAAGATCAGCGGCCAGGTTGCCGCGATCGGGGCCGGTGCGCAGGCCGGGGCCCACGGTACCAGCGCAGACTTCACCGGCACCACGCTCCAGCGCGTGCCCAGCAACAACTTCACCGTGCGCGGCACCTATGCGCGCGAGTTGAACGCTGACACCAAGGTGACGCTCACCACTGGCTATTCGTGGATCGACAGCTACTCGCTGGGCACCTTCGCGATCTTCAATGATATCCAGCCCAGCTACGGCCTGCTCGATGCCTCGGCCACGCTGAACTATAAGGGCTACTTCCTGCGCGTTTCGGGCAAGAACCTGACCAGCAAGGACTACCGCACGCAGTCACTCCCCACCGTGTTCTTCCAGGGCTGGGCCCCGCCCGCGACAGTGATGGTCTCGGCAGGCGCGAAATTCTGATCTGAGCGCTTAGGTTGCTGAAGGAGACCCCGGCGGATGGCCTCCGCCGGGGTTTTCTTTTGGATCCGCCGAAACCCCTTCACCACACCCCAAAGAATCCGCTTCCCATTCCGCGCACATTCTGCAAAAGCGCTCGCCCGCGCCGCTTGCGCTTGGCGGCGGTGCGTGATGTGTGGCGATCATAGCTCAGCTGGTTAGAGCGCCGGTTTGTGGTACCGGAGGTCGTGGGTTCGAGCCCCATTGGTCGCCCCATTTCTTACCCCTTCTGCCCCAGCTAACCCCTTGCCCAGCCCTGGCGCAGGTGGCAGAGAGTAGTGCTTAGGGGCGGTATTTCCCGCCAAGACCTTCAGGGACGTTCCTGCCCGCCCATGCATGGCTTTGCCAATCCTGCCCGGTTCTTGCGCATGGCGCGCTGGTTGATGCCGTCGATGCTGGTGCCGGGGCTGATCCTTGCGTTCGGGGCGCTGGCGTGGGGGCTGCTCGTGGTGCCGCCAGACCGGCTGATGGGCCAGACGGTGCGCATCCTGTTCATCCATGTGCCTTCGGCGTGGCTCGGCATGGCGGGGTGGTCCACCATCGCGATTGCCAGTCTGGTCGAACTGGTGTGGCGCCATCCGCTCGCGGCCATTGCGGGGCGGGCGGCGGCGGTGCCGGGGGCGGCGTTCACGGCGATCTGCCTTGCCACCGGCTCGATCTGGGCGCGGCCGACCTGGGGCACCGGGTGGGTGTGGGACGGGCGGCTGACCAGCTTCCTGATCCTGCTGTTCCTCTATTTCGGCTACATCGCGCTCGCCAATGCGGCGCAGCGCGATGCGGCGGCGGGTGAGGGGGCGAGCCGGATCACCGCGATTTTCGGGCTTGTGGGTGCGATCAACATCCCGATCATCAACCGTTCGGTGGTGTGGTGGAACAGCCTGCACCAGCCGCCTTCGATCACCGCGGGCAAGTCTGCCATCGACATGACGTTCCTCGTGCCGCTGCTGATTGCGGCATTGGGGTTCACGCTGATTTTCGGCGGGGTGGTGCTGGCGCGGATGCGCATGCTGCTCGCCGATATCCAGACCGAGGCGCGCCTGCGCCGCAAGGCGATGGCCTGAAGGCACAGATGCACGAACGACTGGATCAATGGCAATTCGTCGCCGCCGCGCTGACCATCGGCGTGGTCGGCACGCTGGTGCTGGTGGGCTGGACCCTTTGGGCCATGATGCGCGCCGAGAAGCGCCGCGATAAGGCCAAAGGCAAATGAGCCCAAAGTCATGAACACCGCGATCAAACCCAAGCACCAGCGGCTCGTGCTGGTGATATTCGCGCTGGCGGCGCTGATCGGCGCGGGGTTGCTCGCCGCTTATGCGCTGAGCAAGCAGGCCTCGTACTTCTATCTGCCGAGCGAACTCGTGGCCAAACCGCCCGAGGCGGGCCGCGCGATCCGGCTCGGCGGCATGGTCGAGAAGGGCTCGATTCGGACGATGCCCGATGGCGTCACGATCAACTTCGTGGTGGGCGACGGCAAGGCCCATGTGCCCGTGCGCTTCACCGGGATCACGCCGGACCTGTTCGTCGAAGGCTCGGGCGTGGTGGCCGAGGGGCGGATGGCAGGCGCCACGTTCGTCGCCGACAATCTCCTTGCCAAGCATGACGAGAAATACGTGCCACGCGAGATGAAAGACATGAGCACAGCACAGGCCAAGGCCGTGATCGCGGAGACGAAATGATCGCTGAACCCCTATGATAGCTGAACTTGGTCTTGCGATGCTGTGGATGGCTGCGGCGCTGGCGGTGCTGCAACTGGTCGCGGGCGCGCTCGCGCTGCGCCCGGCCACGGCGCAGCTGGCGGGCGTGGTGCGGCCGGTGGCTATGCTGCAGGGCGTGCTGGTGGCGTGCGCTTTCGCGTCGCTGATAGCGCTGTTCCTGACCACCGATCTCTCGGTCAAGCTGGTTGCGGAAAACAGCCATTCGGCCAAGCCGTTCATCTTCAAGCTGGCGGGCACCTGGGGCAACCACGAAGGCTCGATGCTGATGTGGGTGACGATCATGAGCATGGCCGGGGCCTTCGTCGCGCTGATCGAAAAGCGGCTGCGCGAGGAAACGCTGATCGCGACATTGGCGGGGCAGGCCTTCGTCAGCCTTGGCTTCTATGCGTTCCTGCTGCTTGCCTCCAACCCGTTCGAGCGGCTGGCGGAGCCTGCGCCCGAGGGGCTGGGCCTCAATCCGCTGCTGCAGGATATCGGCCTCGCGTTCCATCCGCCCACGCTTTACGTCGGCTATGTCGGGCTTTCGATTGCGTTCAGCTTCGCGGTCGGCGCGCTGGTTACGCGCGATGTCGGCCCGGCGTTTGCGCGCGCGATGCGGCCGTGGGTGCTGGGCGCGTGGATTTTCCTGACGCTGGGGATCACCGCGGGCTCCTACTGGGCCTACTACACGCTGGGCTGGGGCGGCTGGTGGTTCTGGGATCCGGTCGAGAACGCCTCGCTGATGCCGTGGCTGGCGGCGACCGCGCTGCTCCATTCGTGCAGCGTGCTCGCCTCGCGCAACGCGCTGCGCACCTGGACGGTGATGCTGGGGGTGAT
>CAIKKO010000103.1 GCA_903828025.1 uncultured Sphingomonadales bacterium | reverse complement strand
GGGGCGGTGGCGTGGGCGGCGGCGGGGGCGGTGGCGAGGGCGGATGCGGCATGGGCTGCGGCGGCGAGGGCTGTGGCGTCGGTGTCGATTTGCAATATCATCCGCCGATCGCTCAAACAACCATGGAGTGAGGCCCACAATCACGTGCAATGAAAGCGTTCGTCGCCCCTAGAAATGTGAGTGCAGAGAAGAAACCGATGTTTAAGGAGAACACGCACGGTGAAAAAGACCATCGCCATCGCCCTGCTTGGGGCCACACTCGCGTATCCGGCCGATTGGACGAAGCGCCGACGCCTCGCGCAGATCGCCGCATGTGCAGCATCCGGCCTTGACGCGGCGACATCGCTACGGGCCGGGGTACGTGAGGAAAATACGCTGCTGGGGGCTGGACAGCCATCAGCGGGCCGCATGATCGGACTGAAGGCCGTCCAGTGCGCCGGGGTCATCGCCCTTTCGGAATGGACGCACCGCCGCGGCCACGATCACGAAAAGGCTGCGGCGCTCGAATCGGTTGCGGTGTCCGGGATGTTCACGGCCATCGCGATCCACAACTACAGGCAAAAGTAATGGCCGATTCAGAATTCCTCAAATCCGTGGGCATCGCCTCGGAGGAAGGGTACAACCGCATGGAGGTCAGCTACGCCAATGTGGAGTTCCTGAACCTCACAATCGAGTCGCTGTTGCGCGACCAGCGGGCGCTTGAGCAGATGGCCGCGAAGGCCAACCGGCGCTTCGCCATGGCCGTGAATTGGCTCATAATGGCAGGGCTGGTGATTTCCACGCTCACCCTTATGCTGCTTGGCGCTCCAGGCGGGTGGCTCGAACGGCACACGCCCCAGAACGGTGAACTCAGGATCGTTCGGAGGAGCCGATGACCATCTCTCTCAAGGAAATTGACCGGAGGGCCATACGGAACGCGCAACAGAGGATGAAGAAGGCGGACCGCTGATGCCTTCAGTCCTCGTCCTCGTCCGTCGCCGCGTCGAATACCTTGACTTCCACTGGCGTGGCGCCGTCGCCGTTCCGGAGTTGGTCGATCTTCCGGCGCGCATCGGCGAGGATTTCTTTTTCTCTGAGCAGTTGCTCGGGGGTCATGCTTGCAAGGTCTTCGTCCCCGTCGTCTTCGGTTCGGCTGACGATCTTCTGTTCCCATTCGCCCAGCTCGATGGCTGCGTGCTTCAGGTATTCACGCATCTCCGAGAGCACGTTGCGGTCGAGCAAATACGATTCGCCACGCTTCATGAGAAGTCCGGTACCGATGCCGGGTTCATCTTTGGCATCCGCACATGCCGCAGCCGCGGCGCGCTCCCGAATCAGCGTCTCCAGCCGATCAACCTTATCGTCGAGGAGGGAGAGCCGGTATTCACGGGTTCTGATTTTTACGGCGGCAAGTTCGCTAAGACCGCCGACCGCCTGCCGGGACAGGACGACGGCCGCCATCTCGCGGGACCTCTCCTGAATCTGCTGGATGCGCAGCAAGACCTTCGGGTTATTTCGCATCCGCGATACCTGGAATTTGATCGACTTCGGAGTGTAGCCGAGTTCCCGGCAAATATCCGCCGGGGCCAGTCCGGCCGCAACGCCCTGGGCGAACCGCTCATGATTCGGGTTGATAAGGGGTCTGAATTTCATCGCTTCCACAATTCTGCAATACCACTGCAATTTTTGCAAGTTTTGGCTTTCGGTTGCGCCGGTTGTGACGTATGATTGCTATAGAGAATGCAAACCTGCGCAATGTACAAAAGGATGAGGGAAAACTATGGTAACTAGTAAACATATCAACGAGTTAACGGATGCAGAACTGGCCGGCATGGTCCGCAACTCGACCATACGGAACGGCCATGACGACAAGGAACTGAGCGAGTCCGATGGCGCCGCCACCACCGAGGAGGCGGTGGTGGCGTTTCAGGATTTCATCGACTGGCAAGATACTTTCTTCGTGGTGGTAGACCTCGGGAATAAGTTTTTCAACGTCGTGCCCGATCAGTACTCCGATCAGTACTAAAGCCCCAAATAAAAGGAAAACCAAATGCCAACACAGAACAACATCATGGCGGATGCCATTTTCATCATCAAGCACCCG
>CAIKKO010000102.1 GCA_903828025.1 uncultured Sphingomonadales bacterium | reverse complement strand
GATCGCCGATTGCGACGGCGACCTTGTCGCCTATGGCGAGGCTTGCGAGACCGTGCAGGTTGGCATCGTCGTCAAGCCCGCGTCCTTTTACGTTGACGACGGCGGCGTGCCCGCGCTGCGTTCCACTAACATCAAACGGAACGCCATTGACTATTCGGCACTCGTTCAACTTTCGCAGGTCGGCCACGAGATCAATCGCAAGTCAGCATTGCGGGCGGGCGACGTGGTGACAATCCGCACGGGCGAGCCGGGAAAGACGGCTGTCATCGCTGATGACGCTCCATCACCACTCAACTGCATCGACATCATCTTTTCCCGGCCCAAGCCGGTGTTGCGGCCCTATTTTGCCGCCTACTTCATCAACTCCAATACCGCCCGCTTGCAGATCGCGGCCATGCAGGGCGGTTTGGCCCAACAGCATTTCAATGTTGGCGAGATGAAGAAGTTGAGGATGCCGCTGCCGAGCCTTGCCCGACAGGATCGGATCATCGAAGTTCTGGACGCTACGCGGCAGTCTGTGCGGATTGAGGAAGCCCAACTTGCTACCCTGCAATCAACGAAAGCCGCGTTGATGTCGGCGCTCCTGTCCGGCCATGTCCGGGTGCCAGCATGAGCGAGTATCGCCTCGCCGAGAAGCCCGCGATGGAAGTGCTGGCAGCGTTCGGCTACCAGCCGCTGGAGCCCGAGGCGGCGCTGGCGATGCGGGTGGAAGAGAACCGGGTCATCCTCAAGCCGGTGCTGATCGCGGCGTTGCAGGCTCTAAACGGCATTGGCGCGGGCGATGCCGAGGCGGTCTATAGCGATCTTGCCACCCTGTCCGACAATGAGGAATGGCAGCGCAAGTTGCGTGGCGGCTATTCGCGCCGCCTGTCCGGCGAAAACCGCGACCGGCCCATTGCCCTGATCGACTTCAAGACACCCGGCAACAACACCTTTCACGTCGTGCGCCAGTTGCGCGTTGCCGCACAGCGCCCGCGCATCCCCGACATCGTGCTGTTCGTGAACGGCATCCCGCTGGTCGTGATCGAGGCCAAGTCGCCGCTGAAAGGCACCGCAACCGGCGACGAGGCGTTCGAGCAGATCAAGCAGTATGAACGCGACATCCCGCGCCTGTTCTACCCCAACGCCTTCAACATCCTGACCGATGGGATGCGCACCGAATATGGCGCGACCGGCTCGCCATCGCAGTTCTATGCGCCATGGCCGGACGCATGGCCGCGCACCCGCGCCGACTTTCCCGACGATCTGGCCAAAGACCTGTGGTGCCTGTGCGAGCCGTCGCGCTTGCTGGACCTGCTGGCGCATTTCATCGTGTTCGAGATCGACCCCGAGACTGGCCGGAAGATCAAGAAGGTCTGCCGCTACCAACAGTTCCGCGCCGTCAACAAGGCGGTGCAACGGGTTGCTACGGGCGAGCACCGCAAGGGCCTGATCTGGCACACGCAAGGTTCGGGCAAGAGCCTGACGATGGTGTTCCTCGCCCTCAAGCTGAAAACGCACCTGACGCTGGACGCGCCGACGCTGGCCAACCCCAACATCCTTGTGCTGACCGACCGGATCGACCTCGACGATCAAATCAGCAAGACGTTCGTCGCCTGCGGCCTGCCCAACCCGGCGCAGTGCGGATCGGTGGCGGCGCTGCGCGATGCGGTGAACCGGGGCGGCAATGGCCAGATACTGCTCTCGACCATCTTCAAGTTCGCCGGATCGAAAGTGCCAATCCCCAACTCGGCGGGCTGGATTGTGCTGGTGGACGAGTGCCACCGCACGCAGGAGAAGGACTTGGGCGCGTTCCTGCAAGCCACGCTGCCCGATGCCCACTTCTATGGCTTCACCGGCACGCCG
>CAIKKO010000101.1 GCA_903828025.1 uncultured Sphingomonadales bacterium | reverse complement strand
GCCAAGCCCGACCGTTCGCCCGAAGCCAAGACGGTGTTTGCCCGCCAGGCGCAGACCTCCGACGATACCAAGTGCACCTATTGGCGCTATTGCGCGATCGACGGCGCGCTGTGCACCTGTTCGGGCGGCGGCATCCACACGTGCCCGCCGGGCGCGGAGCACTCGCCGGTCTCGTGGGTCGGCACGTGCATCAATCCGGACGATGGCCGCGCCTATCTGATCGCCTACCGCGATTGCTGCGGCAAAGCCTATTGCCAGAAGTGCGATTGCGACGGGCAGGACCGTGAGACGCAGCTCTATGTGCCGCAGCTCAACAACGACGTGATCTGGTGCTTCGGCACGACGAGCATGGAGTATCACTGCTCGACGGCCGTGCTGGTGGGTACGGCTTGAGGCCAGTGGGCTGGAAGGGCGGCCGGACGACTGTTGCCCGGCGGCAAAATCAGGTATGAGCCAGCGCATGAAGAACAGGGTCAGTCTGGTTGGGGCCGCCATGCTGGCGGGTGCGTTGTCGCTGGGCACGCTGCGCGCCGCCGAGCCGGATACGCATTCCCCGCAGATCCCGGCCTCGGTGCTGGCGAAAATGGAAGATCCTGAACTCGCGCAGTCGGACTATATTGAGCAGTGCGCCGGTTGCCACGGCGTGCAGGGCAGTTCGATCCCGGCGCATCTCCCGGAGCTCAAGAACCGGGTTGGCTGGTTCATGTGCACCCCGGAATCGCGGGCCTACCTGCTACGACTGCCCAATGTCGCGCACAGCCGCCTGACCGATAGCCGCCAGCTGGCCGACCTGATGAACTACGTGATCTTCGTGCTCGGCGGGCCCAGCGCGCCGACCGGGACCAAGCCGTTTACCGGCGATGAAGTGGCACACGAGCGCCAGTTCGCGCTCACCAGCGTTTCGCTGGTCGCCGAGCGGCTGCGGCTGGCGAACGTGGCCATCCGCAAATGCCACGCCCCCGCCTCGCTCCGGCTGCAGTTCCCCGGCTCGGTGCAGTGATCGCGGACGATCACCGCGCCATCCTGCGGTTGCTCGCGGATGGTGCGGCAGACGGCGTCGGCGGCGTTCTGGTCACACTAACGGGGATTGTCGGCGCTTCGTCGCGCGGCATCGGTACGCAGATGGCGGTGCTGGCCGATGGCCGCCATGCCGGCTCGTTTTCGGGCGGATGCATCGAGGCGGCGGTGATCGCCGAGGCGCAAGCGGTGCTGGCGGCGGGTTGCGGCCGCACGGTGCGCTTTGGCTCCGGCTCACCTTATCTTGATATTCGCCTGCCCTGCGGGGGCGGCATTGACCTGCTGTTCACGCCCCAGCCCGATGCCGCAACCTTGCGCGCGGTGCTGGAGCGGCTTGAGCGGCGCGAAGCTGCGCAGGTCGAGATCCACGAAAATGCAGTCGTTCTGGCAGACCAGCGGACCGGCGGCGCGTTCGTGCGCCGCTATGTTCCCGCGCTGCGGCTGGTCGCGCTCGGGCACGGTGAAGACCTGACCGCGCTGCTCCGCCTGACCAAGGCCTTCAGCCTGCCGGTCGAGGCCTATGCCCCGGAAACCGACCGCCACGCCGCCGCAGAGACCGGGATCACGCCGCTCGTCAGCCGTACCGCCCTGCCCGCGCTCACCGGCGATGCATGGACGGCGTTCGTGTTCCTGTTTCACGATCACGATTGGGAGGAGCAGCTCCTGCCCCATGCGCTGGCGCAGGAAGGGTTCTACCACGGCGCGGTCGGCAGCGCGCGAACGCACCGCGCCCGCCTCGAAGGCCTGCGTGCCGCTGGCGTGCCGAAAGACGCGCTCGACCGGCTGCGCGGCGGGATCGGGCTGATCCCCGCAACGCGCGATCCGGCCACGCTCGCGCTCTCGATCCTGGGCGAACTGGTGCAGGATTATCAGGCTTGCGCCGGAACGCCCGGCTGGACAGGCCGTGCGCCTCGGGCCGCGCATGTCGAAGCCCATCGCTGAGCCGCAATTTGCCCGCATCGCGCTGGTTCTGCTCGCAGCGGGCCGAGGAACGCGCTTTGGAGCCGCTTCCAAGCTGATCGCACCGCTCGCCGGACGGCCCGTTGCGCTCCATGCCGCGACGATGCTCGCCGCCCTGCCTTTCAGCCACCGTTTTGCCGTAACTGGCCCCGGCACTCCCGATCTGGCCGCGCTTGGCTTTGCCTGCTTTGCGCTCGATCCCCCCGGCGCGCCGCAAGCGCGCTCGGTCACGCTGGGTGTGGCGGCGGCGCAAGCGGCGGGGGCGACGGCCGTGCTTATCGCGCTGGCGGACATGCCGCTGGTCCCTGCCGATCATGTCCGCGCGCTCATCGCCGCTTTCGATGGCGACTGCATCGGGACCACGGCAGATGGCGTGACCATGCCGCCCGCACTGTTCGGCGCGGCCCATTTCGCCGCGCTCACGGCGCTGACCGGTGATCGCGGCGGGGCCATGCGGCTCGCGGGCGCGCCGATCGTCGAGCTGGACCCGGTGCTCGCGCTCGATATCGACCGGCCTGATGACCTCGCCCGCGCCGAAGCCTATCTGGCCGATAGCGCGCCCTGATCGCCTCAGGCGTCGAGCCGGAAGTGGAACACGCGGCTGGGGCCGTCTTCGGGCAGCACGTAGAGTTCGCGGCCTTCGATGGCCATGCCCTCGCCTGTAAAGGGCCCGCCGCGCCCGAATGGCCGCACCGGGCCGATTGCTCCGGCCTTCAGCGACCGCGTGACTTTCATGGCCGACACGTCGATCCAGTCGACCGTGCCGGTCAGCCAGCTAGTATTGCCGCCCGCGACCAGCTTGCCATCGGCGAACTTCATGTCCTGATAGTGGGTCGCGGAGGGATTGGGCACCACGCGCACGGGCGCCCCGTGCGCCAGATCGAAAATATAGAGCATCCGGCTGTCCCAGTTGCCCGCCACCAGCGTCTGGCCCGAAGCGGCCACGCAGCCGATATGATCATGCACGGCGATGCGGCGACGCTCTTGCAGGGTGTCGGCGTCGATCTCGATCAGCACCGCCGAACTGTCGGGCCGCAATTCCGCCACTGGCACCCACAGCGAGCGCCCTGAAAGCGAGAGCCCGCCGGGGTGATAGCGCGCGCCGTCGGTCAGCTCGAGCCGCCGCAGGAACTGGCCGGTCGCGCGGTCGAATTCGTGGAGCCAGGCCTTGTGGCTGGCATGATCGACCGAGGTGATCCAGATGTGGGGGCCATCGAGCGCGAGGCCCTGAACATGGAACACCTCACCCTTGAGCTGCAGCGCACCCAGCAACCTTGCATGCTCGATCGGTGTCTCGAATGTCGCCGGTGCTGCCGCAACGGACAGACTGAAGACCAGATGAAACATAGCTGTAAAGCCGGTGCGAAAAAGCTTGCCGATCATCGTCGTAGTGCTTTCCGAAGCCCTTGGGTTTCGGGGCTCCGGTGACGATCAATTGAGTCAGCAACGTTTCTCTTCGCGGGATCTGTCGGATTTCTGCAATATTGGCGGCACTTATCCCCGGATCACGCTGCAATGCAGCAATTTGCCGCAGGAAGTGTGGCCAAAACACCACACTTCCTGCGGCCGGATCAGATGGCGGGTTCAGAGCAGCGTGCGCGCCACCGCCTTGTGCCATCCGGCCACAAGACCGCCGCGCAGGCCTGCGTCCATCTGCGGCGAGAACTGCCGGTCAGCCGCCCAGGTCGCCTCCAGCGCCGCGATGTCACTCCACACGCCCGTCGCCAGTCCCGCGAGGAACGCCGCGCCCAGCGCTGTCGTCTCGACGCTGACCGGCCGCTCCACCGGCGCGACCAGCACGTCGGCAAGGAACTGGCCGAGCCAGTCGTTGGCCGCCATGCCGCCATCGATGCGTAGCGCCGGGGCATCCGGGTTTGCATCCTCGCGCATGGCATTGATCAGATCGAGCGTCTGGTAGGCCACCGATTCGAGCGCGGCGCGCGCGAGGTGCGCGGCGCTGGCATCGAGCGTGAGGCCGCAGATCAGCCCCCGCGCATCGGGATTCCAGTGCGGGGCGCCGAGCCCGACGAACGCGGGCACCATATAGACGCCGTGATTGTCCGGCACGCGCAGCGCCATGTCGTGCGTGTCGGAGGCGTGGGTGATGATCTTGAGGCCGTCGCGCAGCCACTTGACCGCAGCGCCCGCGATGAAGATCGCCCCTTCGAGCGCATAGGTCGTCTCGCCGTTCAGCCGATAGGCCACCGTGGTGAGCATGCGGTTCCTGGAGGCAATCGGCTTGTTGCCGATGTTCATCAGCGCAAACGCGCCGGTGCCATAGGTCGATTTGGTCATGCCCGGGCGGAAGCAGGCCTGCCCGAACAGCGCGGCCTGCTGGTCGCCCGCCATGCCCGCGATGGGGATCGCGCGGCCAAGGATCGCCGGATCGCTCTCGCCGAAGATATGCGCATTGTCATGGACTTCGGGCAGCACCGAGGCGGGCACGCGCAGCAGTTTGAGCAGCGCCTCGTCCCACTGCTGCGCGCCGATATCGAACATCAGGGTGCGCGAGGCGTTGGACGGATCGGTGGCGTGGACTTTGCCGCGCGTCAGGCGTGAGAGCAGGAAGCAGTCGATGGTGCCAAAGGCCAGTTCACCCCGCTCCGCCGCCGCACGCGCGCCGGCCACTTCGTCGAGAATCCACGCGAGCTTGGTGCCCGAGAAATAGGGATCGAGCAGCAGCCCGGTCTTGGCGGCAAACAGCGGCTCCACCCCGTCCGCCTTGAGCCTTGCGCACGTCTCCGCTGTGCGCCGGTCCTGCCACACGATGGCGCGGTGGACCGGCTTGCCGGTGGCGCGGTCCCACACCGCCACGGTCTCGCGCTGGTTGGTGATGCCGATGGCCGCCACCTCCGCCACGTCGATCCCGGCCTTGGCCACCGCATCGCGCAGCACGGTGACGGCATCCTGCCAGATATCCTCCAGATCATGCTCGACCCAGCCCGAGGCGGGGTAGTGCTGCGCAAATTCGCGCTGCGCCACTGCGATGGGCCGGGCCGCCGCGTCGAACACGATGCACCGGGTCGAGGTCGTGCCCTGATCGAGCGCGAGGATATAGGGTGGCTGCATGGCATCTCTCCTTTACGCCCATTCTCTGCGCAATTGGCGGCCGGAGAGGAAGCGCGCTTTACGCGCAGCCCATAGAATTTTGATATCGCCCGGTGAGTGTGGTGAGTGAGCGTGGTGAGTGAGCGGGCGCGCTACTTGGCCGCCCGCTGATAGACCAGCTTGCCGCCAAGGAAGGTCATGTCGACATGGCCCCCCAGCAGCGCTTCGGGCGGGGCAGTCAGCGGATCGAACGGCAGCACCACCATGTCGGCCAGCTTGCCCGGCTCGAGCGTGCCCTTCTCCTGCTCCTCCCACGAGAGGTAGGGGCCGTTCGCGGTGTACATGCGGATCGCTTCCTGCCGTGAGACGGCCTCCTCCGGCCCGCGCACCGCGCCGCTCGGGCCTTGCCGGGTGATCGCGGCATAGAGCCCGACCAGCGGGCCGATCGGCAGGTTGTCGCTGCCAAACGCCATGAACAGGCCGAACTGCTTTACCGGCGTTGTGATCGCGTTGTTGTGCGCCAGCCGCCAATCATCGAGCAGGGCCGAATAGCGATCATCGAGGTTGTAGAGAAAATTGGGCTGTTGCGCGATCATCACATGGTCTTGCGCCATGGTCGCCATGGTCTGATCGGGCGGCATGATCGTGAAGTGATCGGTGAACCAGCGGCGGTCGTTCGGATCATGCGCCGGATCGGGAATCGTGGTCAGCGCAGTGTGATAGGCCTTGATCGTCTGCACGATGGCCGCATCGCCAATGCAGTGGAGGCCCATCTGCCAGCCCAGTTTCGCCGCGCTGTCGACCAGTTCCTGCAGCTGTGCATCGGTGAAGCGGCCCTTCCCGCGAAAGCCCGGCTGGCCCTTGTAATCCGCGAGCAGCCACGCGGTCGGCCCCGTGAAGCCGCCGTCCACCGCGTTCTCGCCGATGGCCCCCAGCCGCAAGTGGTTGTCGCCATAGCCGGTGTGATAGGGGAACGCCTTGAGCCGCTCGGCACCGGGGTGGATGATATACATCGTGATGCGCGGCAGTTCGCCCCCCATCTTAGCGTAGATTTCCTGCGCGCGGTGCCAGGTCATGTTCGAGCCGCCCCACAGCGGATCGAGGTCTTTGCTATCGGTGCCGCCCTTGCCCACAGGCTCGTCGTCGATAGTGCCGCTGGCGTCGTGCAGGCTGGTGATGCCGAGCGCCAGCATCTGCTTGAGCCAGGTGATCGTGGGCCCGCGCATCGCTGCCCAGCCCGGATCGGGGATGAGTTTGGACACGATATCCATGCGCTCACGAATGATCCCGCTGGGCTCGCCGCTTGCATCGCGTTCGATGATCCCGGTGGCCGGCTCGGGCGTGGACTTGTCGACCCGCGCGATCTTGAACGCCGCCGAGTTGTAGGCCGCCGAGTGCGACCCCGCGCGCAGCAGCATGACCGGGTTGTCCGGCGCGGCGGCATCGAGATCGGCGCGCGCGAGATTGCGCTTTTCGGCGAAGTTCGATTCCTGCCAGCCGTAGCCGGTGATCCACT
>CAIKKO010000100.1 GCA_903828025.1 uncultured Sphingomonadales bacterium | reverse complement strand
GCGATCGAGCCACAGCGTCGCCTTGGTCAGCCGCTCAAGGAACGTGCGGTCGTGGCTGATGACCACGAACGCGCCGTTATAGCGCTGCAGCCAGCTTTCGAGCCATTCGATCGCGGCGAGATCGAGGTGGTTGCTCGGCTCGTCGAGCAGCAGCAGATCGGGCTCGCTGGCGAGTGCGCGGGCGAGCGCGGCGCGGCGGCGTTCCCCGCCCGAAGCGCTGTCGGCCTTGCGCGAAAGATCAATGCCAAGCTGGCCGGCAATGGCCTCCACTTCGTGGCGCGGCGGGGCGTCGTTGCCCGAAAGCGCAAAGTCGAGCAGCGTGTCATAGCCGGTGAAGAACGGGTCCTGCTCCAGCATGATGATGCGCGTGCCCGGCTGGACCGAGCGCGTGCCCTTGTCGCCTTCCACCTGGCCCGAAAGCAGCTTGAGCAGGGTGGTTTTCCCCGCGCCATTGCGCCCGATCAGCGCCAGCCGGTCGCGTGGGCCGACCTGGATATCGAGATCCTTGAACAGCCAGCTTGAGCCCTGATTCAGGCCCAGGCCTTCCCAGCTGAGAATTGGTGCAACGGCCATGATCGGCCGCGCTTAGCCGCGCCGGGCGGAGAGGTCCAGCCTGCGGGCGCGGCCCCATGCCATGGAAATGTGTACAGGGCCGGTTGTTCTGTCATATTGCCCAACTAGCGGGGTGCCGGGGGGAATCGGCGCAGGGCCGCGTTCACAAGCTGTTCAAAGGGTTGGGGCTATGGCGCTGCGTATCATGCGCTGGACAACAGGAATTCTGGCCCTCGGCCTGCTTACGGTGCTCGCTCCCGCCGCCGATGCGCAGCAGCGCGCCGACGAGCAGGGCGATGCGCGGCGCGATCTGCGCAACGGCAACGTGCGCTCGCTGCGCGAGATCGAGGCGCGCGTGCTGCCGGGCAAGCGCGGCATGCAGTATCTCGGCCCCGAATACGACCCCACGGCCATGGCTTACCGGCTGAAGTTCATTCGCGATGGCCGCGTGGTGTTCGTCGATGTCGATGCGCGCACCGGGCAGATTCTGGGCGAATCGCGCTGAGGGCAGGGCATTGCCCAGCCTTGCGCAGAACATAACGCCGCGTTCCTTGACCGTTCAGGTTTGTCGTTCCATCAAGCCGGTTCCTATTCAGTGCCGCCAGCGCGCGGCGCGTAGCAAGGGGTAAGTGATGCGCATCCTGATCGTCGAGGACGAATCGACCCTCGGCAAACAGCTCAAGTCCACGCTGGAGCAGAACGGCTATGCCGTCGATCTTTCGGTCGATGGCGAGGACGGCCACTTCATGGGCTCGACCGAGGAATACGATGCGGTCGTGCTCGATCTGGGCCTGCCCGAGATCGACGGGCTGACGGTGCTGGGCATGTGGCGCAAGGAAGGCCGCACCTTTCCGGTGTTGGTGCTGACCGCGCGCGACAGCTGGTCGGACAAAGTCGCGGGGCTCGATGCCGGGGCGGACGACTACCTCGCCAAGCCCTTCCAGAGCGAAGAACTGATCGCCCGCCTGCGCGCGCTGATCCGCCGCGCATCGGGCAATTCCTCGTCCGAACTGATCGCTGGCGGAGTGCGGCTTGATACGCGCTCGGGCCGCGTGACGCTTGATGGCGAGCCGGTGAAGCTGACCGCGCAGGAATACAAGCTGCTTTCGTACCTGCTCCACCACAAGGGCAAGGTGGTGAGCCGCACCGAACTGATCGAGCATATCTACGATCAGGATTTCGACCGCGATTCCAATACGATCGAGGTGTTCGTCACGCGCATCCGCAAGAAGCTCGGCCCCGATGTGATCACCACGATTCGCGGGCTTGGCTATAGCCTCGACGATCCGGCGCAGCCCGGGCGCGGCTGAGCGCGCAGGCGCGCATGGAGCACGCTGTCGTCATCCCTGACCGCACTGCGGAGGCACCGGGTGCGGTGCGGGCAACAGCGCCGCACACCGGCTCGCTTTCGCGGCGCATGCTGCTGATTGCGGTCGCGTGGATTTCGGTGCTGCTGGTGGGCGGCGGCTTTGCGCTCGACCGGACAATGACGGGGCTTGCCACCAGCAATTTCGACAACCAGCTCGATTACATGCTGACCGCCATGGTCGGCTCGGCTGAGATCGGGCCTGACGGCGAGGTGTTTTTCAACCGCGCCCTGGGCGATCAGCGGTTTCTGGAGCCGAACAGCGGGCTCTACTGGCAGATTTCGGGCAAAGGGCATGACGATTTTCCCTCGCGCTCGCTGTGGGACCGCCAGCTCAAACTGAAGAATGATCACTTCGATGGCAGCCCGCATGTCTACGACAGCAACCAGTTTGAGGGCGAGCGGCTGCGGGTGATCGAGCGCACGGTGATCCTGCCGGGCAGCAAGGTCGACTGGATCTTCGCAGTCGCCGCAGGCCGGGGCGATCTGGACGCACAGATTCAGCGCATTCGGGCGATCCTGATCTGGTCGTTCGTTGTGCTTGGGCTGGGGCTGATCACGATGGCAGCGCTCCAGACGTATTACGGCCTTGGCCCGCTGCGCCGCGTCCGCCGTGCGATTGCGCTGATGCGCGAGGGGCAGGCGAGCCGGGTGGACGAGCCTTTGCCGCTGGAAGTCCAGCCGCTGGTGGAGGAGCTCAACGGCTTGCTTGAACATTCCGAGCGGCAGGCGGAAGAGGCGCGCACCCATGCGGGCAATCTGGCGCATGCGCTCAAGACCCCGCTGACGGTGGTGATGAACGCCGCGACCGCCAAGGCCGATGATCTGGCCGATACGGTGATACGCGAGGCGGCGGTGATGCGGCGGCAGGTCGATCACCATCTGGCGCGCGCCCGCGCCGTGGGCCGCCGCGCCACCGGCCTCTCGCGCGCCATCGTGGGCGACAGCGCAGAGGCGGTGGAGCGCGCGGTGGTGCGGCTCTATCCGAACGTGCGCTTTGACATGGACGGCAACCGCGACGTTACCGTGGCAATCGAGCGGCAGGACTTGGACGAAATCCTCGGCAACCTGATTGAGAACGCGGCGAAATATGGCGGCGGATCAGTGTTCGTGACGATGGATGCGGTGCCTGATGATCCCAAGACGTGCGAGATCTGGATCGAGGATGACGGCATGGGCATCCCGGAAGAGGCGCGCGGCCAGCTGTTTGCACGCGGTGCGCGGCTCGATACCGGCAAGCCCGGGACCGGGCTTGGCCTCGCCATCGTGCGCGATGTGGCGGAGCTTTACGGCGGCTCGATCACGCTGGAAGAGAGCGAGGATCTGGGCGGGCTGCTGGCGATCTTGCGGCTGCCGCGGGTGAGCGGGAAGTAGGAGCGTGCTTGCAGGCACGCCAGTGGAATGACCGGCATTGTGAAGGGTTTCGGGCGCTTGCGTACGAAAGCCTTCAGTGCAGGAACCCGCGGGCCCCACGCGCTGGTCTATGGGTGAATAGGCTTTGGGATGGTTCTGGCGGGTAAACTTTGCCGCGCCCGAAGTGCGACGAGCGGTCGGATCAGCGTGATTTTGTGCGGCG